>CAZYOX010000155.1:0-10073 GCA_964649285.1 uncultured Bryobacterales bacterium
CGACCACCGCATAGGCAATCCCTTTCAGCTCGTCATCGAGCCCACGCTCGACCAACCGGCCGATGACCATAGGGGCCAACACGGCGCCTACTTGGCCCAGCGAGTTCATCGTTCCCGAGACGAGCCCGGCTTGTTCGCGGCCCACATCGAGGCAAGTCGCCCAGCAGATCGGCAAGATCAAGTCTGAGCAGCCGAAGCTCACGGCCAGAGCGGTCAAGGCAATCGTATTGCTTTGCGCTTTGGCGGCGATGGCATTGAACACCGCGGCGAGCAGCAGCCCAGCGAACGCCGGGCCGCGCCGCGCCCAACGCAACGGCAGTGTCCGGCTCAGCCGGTCCGTGAGCCAGCCGCCGAAGTAGTTCGCTGCGGCGGCTACCAGGAAAGGCGCCGCGGCGGCATAGCCGACCAGGTTCCATTCGATGCCTCGCCCTTCTTGCAGGTACGTTGGCAGCCAGGTCAGGTAGAAATACAGCCCCCATGTGTAGCCCGAATACATGAGGCACAGCATCCAGACGTTGCGCGAGCGCAGCACCGCTCCCCAATCCGCCTTGGAGCGAGCTACCGTGACCCGACCCGCTTGGATTGTCTCCAACTCTTGAGGCGTGACCGCCGGATGCGTCTCCGGCGTGTCGCGATACCAGATCTGCCACAGCGCGGCCCACAGCAGGCCCAGCCCAGCGAAAATCCAAAACACGGGGCGCCATCCCGTTGCCGCCAGCAGCGCGACGACCAACATGGGTGCGAAGGCTCCGCCCAGGCGCGAGCCGACCATGATCACTGCCTGCGCGCGTCCGCGTTCGGCAAAGGGGAACCACCGTGAGACCGCTGAAGCGCTGCCCGGAAACGCGCCCGCCTCGCCGCATCCAAACAAGAAGCGAATGACGAGCAAGCTGGCGTAGCTCCAAGCGACGCCCGTCAGCGCCGTGAATACCGACCACCACAACACGATGCGGGTCAACAGCGTTCGAGCGCCGAATCGGTCGGCCAGCCACCCTCCGGGAATCTCAAACAGCACATAACCCAGCACGAAGGCGGAGAAAATGTCGCCCATCTGGGCGTTGTCGAGTCCCAGCTCGGCCTTCATCGCGGTCGCGGTAGCGGAGATGCATACGCGGTCCAGGTAGGTGATTAGGGTCAGGCCAAAAAGAAAGCCGAGAACTTTAGAGCGGGCAGGCAAGCGGAGAATAGGATAGCCCGTATCGTTTAGTTGTTGGCTGTCCCTCCCCTGTTTGCCGGATGGCGTCGTCCAGTTGGCAGCGCTATGCTCACGCTTGGGAAGCCTGTTGCGTCGTCTTAACCAATGGCGGCTGCGATTGCGGAGCGCGCATCCCTTGCGGGCCGCCGCAATCTTGACCATGAGAACGTGGCCGGTCCTCGCGTGCGCCTTAGCCGGCTTACTTTCGCTCGTCGTGGTATCGAGCCTGGCGACGCGCCACAAGGCCCACGAGATCTATAGACAACTGAACGACCTCAACACGTCCCACCGCAACGTCGAGAGGGAATTGCGCCGGCTGCGCTCCAACCTTCATTTGTCGGGGATCTACGTGCGCGACTACTTGTTGGACACGTCGCATCTAACGGGCCCGTCTTACCGGGAACAACTCACGCGACTCCGGGACTCCACGATTGCGGCGACCGTGCAACTCAACGAACCTATCGGCGGGCAAGGCCTTCACCGCGTGCAGGCGTTGCGGGTCAAGCTGGAGGATTACTGGTTGGCGTTCGATCCGCTCTTTGATTGGACTCCCGCGCAGAAGACGGCCTTGAGTTCGGCATTTCTGCGCAGACACGTTCTTCCCCGGCGAGATGCCGTGTTGGAGATAGCCCAGCAGATTGAAGAACTTAATGATGCCAACATGGTTGACCAACGCGCCCAAGTCATACTCCGGTCGCGAGAGTTCGACGACTATGTAACCCGTATGTTGTGGGGCTGCTTGGCGCTGGGGACATTGGTTGCGATCAGCGCCGTATTGCGCATCCGGGTGCTGGAGAAGAGGTCAAAAGAGCAGCATGAGGCGTCAGAGCGTACCGGGCAGGAGATGCGGCGGCTGTCCCAGCAGCTGGTTCGCGCCCAGGAAGAAGAAAGGAAGCGGCTATCGCGAGAGCTTCACGACGAGGTCGGACAGGTGCTCACCGCGTTGCGCATGGAGCTGAGCCGGGCGGAACGCCTGCGCGGGTCGGCCGACGGGGCGTTTACCGCGTGCGTGGCGGAGTGCAAACGGTTGAGCGAAAGCATGGTGCGGACGGTGCGTAGGCTCTCCATGGGCCTGCGGCCGGCCATGCTGGACGACCTGGGGCTGGACGCCGCTCTAAATTGGCACGCCCGCGACTTTCTTGACCGGTACCACGTGCCAGTGAACCTAATCCTCAGCGAAGACCTGGACAAGCTGGCTGAACCGCATCGCACCTGCGTTTACAGAGTAGTGCAGGAGGCCCTAACCAATTGCGCCCGCCATGCCCAGGCGACGCAGATCGAGGTTGTCGTAAAGGACGGCACGGACGGCCTGACAATCGAGATCAAGGACGACGGCGTTGGCTTGGGGGCGAGTTCCAAAGGGGGCCTAGGCCTGATCGGCATCCAGGAGCGAGTGCGTGAGTTTGCTGGCCGTACCACGCTGATCTCGCCGCTCAGCGGTGGAACGACGCTTCGAGTGGATCTCCCCCACCCGCCGCAATCGCAACCAAAGGAGAACGAACTTGCGTATCCTGTTGGCGGATGACCACGGCATCGTGCGCCGCGGGATGCGGGCACTGCTGGAGAGAGAGCGGGACGTCGATGTAGTCGCCGAGGCTGCCGACGGGCGCGAAGCGCTGAATTTGGCCATCGAGGTGAAGCCGGATGTCGCGATTATCGATATCGGCATGCCGTCACTGAACGGCATTGACGTGACGGCGCAAGCGGTCAAGCAGATTCCCAGGCTAAAAGTCATCATCCTGAGCATGCACGCTGACGAGACCTACGTCTTGCGTGCGCTGGTGGCCGGGGCGAAGGCGTACCTCCTCAAGGAGGCGACAGAGGAAGACCTCGCGCCGGCCATCCGGGCCGTGGAGGGCGGCAAGTCCTACTTCAGCCCGGCGATCAGCAGGATCCTGCTGGAAGATTACGTACGGAACCTCCAGCAGCGCGGCCTGGAGGATTCCTTCACCCTCCTGACTGAGAGAGAACGGGAAGTCCTGCAATTGCTGGCCGAAGGCCGGACCAACAAGGAAGTCGCCACCTTGCTGGACCTGGGCCTCTCGACAGTCGAAACCCACCGCTCTAACTTTATGCAAAAATTAAACTTGCACAACACAGCCGAGATCGTGCTCTACGCGGTCCGCAAGGGAATTATCAACTAGAATTTCGCTGGTAGCGAGTTTTTCAACTCTAGGTCCCCTATTTGCCGGATGCCGCCGGCGCGGGACTCCGCGCTACATTCACCCTTAGAGGCAGACGCCTATGGTTATGAAACGTTTGTTAGGCGGTTACCTGCTGATGGTCGGCGTTCCACTCGTCTTCATCGTGGTCGTTATGAACGCTGGGCGGGACATCGTGGCGCCGCCCTCGATCGGAGGTGACTGGGTGATGGAATGGGAGCAGCCAGCTGCAGCCGCGAAGGGCGAAAGGCGTCTTCCCGAAGCGGTCGGGGGCTCGTTGGGAATTTCGCAGTCGGGCCGGCACCTGACGGCCCAGTGGAATCAGGACCGGGCCAGCGCCATGAAAGGCACGCTCGACCAGGGCCAATTCACTCTGTGTCCGGTCGGAACGTCGAGCGAGTCCTGCTCCAGTGATCCTCTTCATTTGAACGGCCGGATCCTTGAGGAGAACGGCGAGCGAAGGCTGGAAGTGCGGCTCGATCCTCTTTCGGACGATGGCCAAGAACTCGTGCTGCTCTCCCCTTGGCGGAAGGTCGAATTGAGGCCCAGCGGGCCAGGGTATAACCACTGATGCCGGATCTGCTTACGCTTCTCCTGCAGGTCGCGGTGATCGCAACGGTCGCCCGCGTCGTAGGCATTCTCTTCACCAAGATCCGCCAGCCGCGCGTGATGGGCGAGATGGTAGCCGGCATCTTGCTCGGCCCTACGTTACTTGGTTGGGCCTGGCCCCAGGCGTCGGCGACACTATTCCCAGAGAACAGCTTGGCGGCACTGAACATACTCAGCCAGATCGGGCTGTTGTTGTTCATGTTTCTAATCGGCCTGGAGTTCAATCCCAAGCTGTTGCGTGGTCTGGGCCATGTTGCCGTGATGACCAGTCACGTCAGCATCGTCGCTCCGTACCTGCTGGGAGCGGTATTGGCCTTGTACTTGTATCCGCAGCTTTCGGATGAGCGGGTGGGTTTCGCGGAGTTTGCGCTCTTCATGGGCGCGGCTATGAGCGTGACGGCTTTCCCGGTGCTCGCTCGCATTCTGCACGAACGCCAACTGAACAAGACGGAGCTCGGCACTGTGGCGATCGCCTGCGCGGCCGTGGACGACGTGACGGCGTGGTGTCTGTTGGCCTATATCGTGGCGTTCGTGCGTTCCGCGCACGAGGTGACGCCGATGTGGATCACGCTCTGTGGTTTGACGCTCTACATCCTCTTCATGGTGTTCGTAGCGCGGCCATTGCTTGCGAAGCTGGTGAGGCCTTCGTGGAAAGGCAGGGCGATCGGCGAGGATATGACGGCGCTGGTCCTAGTGTTGCTGCTCGTGTCTGCGATGACGACGGAATGGCTCGGCGTGCACCTGCTTTTCGGGGCTTTCCTCTTTGGCGCGGTCATGCCGAAGGAGGGCCGCTTCGTGGCGCATCTGACGGAGAGGCTCGAATCGATCACGCTCGTTCTCTTCCTCCCGATCTTCTTCGCATACACGGGGCTGCACACGAGCGTAGGACTGCTGAACACGCCAGAAATGTGGTGGTTGTGCGGACTGGTTCTGGCCGTTGCCGTCGCCGGCAAGCTTGCGGGTTCGGCCGCGGCTGCGCGCGTCGCGGGGATGGATTGGCGAGATGCGACCGCGCTGGGCGTGTTGATGAACACTCGCGGGCTGATGGAGTTGGTCATACTCAACATCGGCCTCAACCTCGGCATCATCTCGCCTGCGTTGTTCTCGATGATGGTCATCATGGCGTTGGTCACCACGTTCATGACGACGCCGATCATGGAGTGGATTCGCCCGGCGCGAACATTCCATCCCAAGGGCCTCGTCGCAACTCACGAGTACACCTACTCCGAGAGCTGACTCGGCTCAATCTGCAGCGAGCGGGCCTTGACCCGAGGAGAGCCGGCCCACCATCGTTTCGCGGTTCGTGAGTCCGTAGGCTGAGGCGTTCCAGAATGACAAGTGGTAGGCGATGGCGCCCCCGCACGCCGCGACGCTAAGAATGCTCACGAAACCAAGTTCGCTGCCGCCGAACAATCGATAGGCGAGCGCAGCGAACACAGGCGACAGCGAAAAGGGAAATGCGAAGAACTGTACGACAAAGCGCATTCCGTTGCCGCCCGAGCTGTGCGACACGCGGTCCGGATTGCTTGGCACGGGTCCGCGCACCGACATTTGGTTGCCGACCGCCAACAGCCATAGCAGGGAAATGGCCCCGATGAAGACCGCCTCGACGACGGAACGGGCGGTAATCTGCATGCCGACGACAGCGCAAATAGTCAAGATCAATGACAATTCGCAGCAGCAGAAAAAGACCGTGGCAAGGTTCTTGGCGAGCAGGAGTTGATTGACCTCAAGCGGCATCCAAAAGTAGAAGCGTGTAGCGCCGCGATCAAAACCAAAGCGGTTGAGGAACAGAACGGGACCGAGCAACAAAAGCGCATACATCAAGATCATCGACGGCGCGCTGGCTCGCATCAAATCGCCATAAGGAGCCTTGACTTGGTGCAGGATCGGAACCCAAGCAATAACCGCGAAGGTGAAGCCCATGACAAACGGCGTGCGAAAACGCGGGCTGCGCCATAAGTACTTGATCTCCTTCTCCGTCAATGCGCCTACGGGATCCGGCAGCATGCCCATCACCCGCGCAGCGACTGGACCGAGCACTTTGTCGAAAGAGCCTTGCGCTGCCGGGCGAGGGGCTTGATCAGCCGCCGATTCCGAGGCGGCAAGCCGGTTTGTACTTGCGAAGGTGAGGTAGCCGAATAGGGCGGAAGCGACAATCATCGCCAGGAAGATCAGGACGTCCGGCGTTGCCGCCTGCCCTTTAGCAAGGGCCGCGGCGAGACCTGGGGGCGAGATCCACAGTGGAATCTCGACTTGGTTGCGCACCGCCAGTTGGGCAACGCTGCGGAACTTCGTCGAATAGAAGATCATCTGCGGCAAGACGGTCGCGGTGACCAGCAAGACAAGGACGGCCTCACGCAGCAACCGCTTGCGGAAGATGCGTTCGATGAGATTGCGCATGCCCGCCGAGATAAAGACGTTGAGCGTAACGAATAGAACGAAAGAAATCGCCAACAGCGTTGGATGCGCTGACCCGGCGGTGATCAGCCCGAGGAACAATCCGCCAAGCACGATGATGATTTCTATGCCCGTCCAGATACGCAGCAGGCACTCCACGAAAAACAATGTCGGCGTTGGGACTGGATAGTAGGTCAACTTACGCATGTCGATCGAGACGCCCAGCGATAGCGTCACGATCGGCGAAAGCTGCCAGTAGCCCACGGCGAACAGCAGTAGACCCGGCAAGGCCTCTTCGATGTCGGCCACGCCGATGTAGTGAGGGGTGACCCAACAGATCCCCGCCAGAGACAGCCATACGCCGTACCACAGCGTGCTGATGAGGAGAGAAAGGCCGAGGCCATTGCGGGTCGCATGCTCGCGAAACGCATTGACCAAGGCCTTACGTTGCAAGCTGAGCAACGCGCGAACCTGAGCTAGTCCTCTCACAGCCAGGCCAGAGCCGCCATCTCCTTTTCGCCGCCGACGACCCTCATGAAGATGTCCTCGAGCGTCTCTTCGGCGGTACGCAACTCGCCAACTGATCCTTCCGCTACCACCCGGCCGTTGTTGATGATGGCCACCCTAGTGCAGAGGCGTTCGACGACCTCCAGCACGTGTGAAGTGAGAAAGACCGTCGCGCCCTGCGCCACCTGCTGCTGCAAGATTTCTTTCATGAGCCGCGCGCCCACGGGGTCGACGCCTTCGAAGGGCTCGTCCAGGAGGAATAGGCTCGGGCGATGAATCAGCGCTGCCCCGAGCGCTACGCGCTTCTTCATGCCCTTGGAGTAGCCTGCGATGAGCGTATCGGCACGCAGATCCAGTTCGAACAGTTCCATCAGTTCCTTCGAGCGCTGCGCGGCCGTGTCGCGGTCTAAGCCGTACATGCGTCCAGCAAACTCTAGGAATTCGTAGCCGGTGAGCCGGTCGAAAAGAACATTCTCGTCCGGCACGACGCCGATCTGGCGCTTGACGGCAATGATCTCGTCGGGGACCTTCATCCCCAGGACTTCGACATCGCCGGAGGTCGCCTCGATGACGCCGGTCAGCGCATGGATGGTCGTGGTTTTGCCCGCGCCGTTAGGGCCCAGGAAGCCGAAAAATTCGCCCCGGCGCACTTCCAAATCCAGACCTTGCACGGCCGGTTTCCCGCCATAGCTCTTGTGCAGTCCGGCGGCGCGGATGGCGAGTGACATTCCTTGCCAGTCTAGGGCCGCTTAGTACGGCGGTTTGACTAGGGAAAGGCCTGATATCTAGGATAAGAACAACACTGGCAGAAGGAGGTGATCCAGCAAATGAATGACTGTAGCAGTACATATGAACGATTAGCTGGCGAGGTGGCCTACACCTGATTCTGTTCCTCTAATGTTCAGTCCCGTTTTTCCAGTAACGGGGCGTACCTCATGCGGACAGGTTGCCTCAACGGCTAAACCGTTCCTGCTAAACAAGAGTCGCTAGGTCAGCTAGCGGCCGCCGACGTCCGCGCTGGGCACGGTTCAGCGCGGGCGATCGTGCTTCTCGCCTCCTTCCCCGTTTTCATGAACATCCTAGGAATCGAAACGTCTTGCGACGAGACCGCTGCGGCCGTCGTCGTGGACGGCGAACGCGAACTATCCAATGTGGTCGCCTCGCAGTTCGACGTGCACGTCCGCTACGGCGGCGTTGTGCCTGAGTTGGCCTCGCGCCAGCACCTGGAGGCCATCACCCCCGTCGTGCGTGAAGCGTTGGAGCGCGCCGGGATGCGGTACGCGGCCCTAGACGCGGTCGCCGTGACCTACGGACCGGGGCTGGTGGGTTGCTTATTGGTCGGCCTGACCTATGCCAAGGGCCTAGCTTTGGCGCTTGGGAAGCCGCTCATCGGCATCAACCATCTCGAAGGGCATATTCACGCCGTGGTCATGGAGCAGCGCAGAGCCGGCGGCGCCGCCGAACTGCCTGCGATCGCCGCGGTGGTTAGCGGCGGCCACACGCATTTGTTCTTGATTGAGGAGACACTCCAGCAGGGCTATTCCTACAAGTTGCTGGGCAAGACGCGCGACGATGCAGCGGGCGAGGCCTTCGACAAAGTGGCCAAGTTGTTGGGTTATCCCTACCCGGGAGGGCCATTACTGGATCTGTTGGCGCCCTTCGGCGATCCGAAGGGCGTCACCCTGCCCGGTTCGCGTATGAAGGGCAATCAACTGGATATGAGCTTCTCGGGACTCAAGACGGCGGTGTTGCGCCATGTCCAGGCGAATAACATGGCGGATGAAATTGCGGAGCGTCAAAAGACGCTCAAAGGCAAGGGCAGAATCGGCGTCGAGGAGGCCCGCCAGGCTACGCCGCAAGCAACGTTGGATCTGATCGCCTCCTTCCAATCGCGCGTCGTTGAAGAACTACTGCTGCGGGCGGCGGCAGCTGCCGATGAGACCGGCGCACGGTCGCTGATCCTGTGCGGGGGCGTGGCGGCCAATTCCGGCCTGCGCGCAAGATTCCGGTCACTGCCAGTGCCGGTGTATACGTCGGCACTGTCGTTGTCTACGGATAACGCGGCGATGATTGCAGCAGCGGCATATCCGAGATTGTTGCGTGGAGAATCGTCGCCGCTCGACTTGCGGGCCCAGCCCAATTTGAAGCTGGCCTAACCGACAAGAGATGCCGCTTCATCCAGTTCGCTTAAGGCCTGAATCTTAGCCCTCTGGTAACAAGCGTCGGCGTCCAGAATGTGACTCGCGGTCTATTGGCCTCTTCCGCCGTCGGGCCGAAAGTAGAGTCATGGCGCAGATCCCCCACGTTGAAGGCGCCGACATCTCTCACCCGATCGTCGACACGGCGCCTGAATGTCGTCAGGAGCGGGGTGTTCGCGTTGAATGGTCAGACGGCGCCGGCCTCAAGGTGTCGTGGCGAATCGATGTCAGACGCTACTACGGGAAGGGACTCTTGGGCGTAAGCGGAGCTGAGTTGCCGCAGGGCCGCTGCGTCTGGGTTAAGGAACTCCATGCCATCTATGGCGCTTACGTCCGCAGCTGCCTGCGCACGGGCAATAGCTTTGCCGTGGACCTTGAGTTCCGCCATACCGGGCGGCGTAAGGACGGCCGCGTTTCAGCCGGAGATCCGATAGCGGCCGTCTGGGAGGATCCGGTTGAAGGCGCTATGGTCTCCGAAGGAACCGTCTTGAATGTCAGTGCGGGCGGCCTGCAGCTATCGCTTACCGGACACGTTGTGCCGGACGCTTTGATCCGCATCAGCGGCAAAGGTTTCGAGTGCTTGGGCACTGCCTGCTATTCCGTGCCGGCCGAGGGCGGCCGCAAGGTCGGCGTGCAGTTCTTACAGGAGCCTAGGCTGCGCAAACGCGAACTCGTGGACCATCTGGTCTACGAGCCGTCACGGGCGCGCAACCTCGACCGGGGCGCAGTCTAAGTCAGAGACCGGCACGAAAGGTTCGCCAAAGGCTACAGGCGTCCAACGACGGGCTCTCTGGTAAGCGGAGGGCCGTCGGCCAGGCTCGGCGCAATGGGGAACTCGGCTAGCTTCTGGTATTCCGGCCCGTTCGCGGTGACCGTAGTGCCGAATAGGCCAAAGCGATCGGGGCTGATGGCTCCGAATTCGCGGCTCGGCAGATCCTCGACGGCGGTCTTCATTTCCTCAAGCGATTGGCCTTCAACGACGCGGCCTAAGGTCAGGTGCGG
>CAZYOX010000156.1:0-10031 GCA_964649285.1 uncultured Bryobacterales bacterium
GGAGACGAAATGCTTCAATGGGGCCGCGATCATGTGATCGCGGAAATGCATCGGCATCCAATGGCGAGACGGTATTCGTCACTGGCTTCAATGGGGCCGCGATCATGTGATCGCGGAAATAGCTTCGCTCATATTTGTTCTATTTTCAAGGATCTGGCGGCGCTTTTGCGAGTAATCCGCACCGATTCCCACATTACGCGTGCCGCGTCTACTCACCGCAATACCAACCGATTGTAAACACGCCGCTTTCTTCGCTGCGAGCGGCGCCGGGGATTTCCGCACTGCCTCGTCGCTCGCGGGTCCCTAGCGAGTAACGAACACCGGATACTCATCTAGTTCCCCCTCCAGCGTCTTGGCCAGCAAGCGCGCTTGAATCTCGAGCAGCCGCCTGTAGCTCACACGATAGTCGAACAGCGGATGCGTTACCAGCGTGTCCATCCGCGCTTCATACGCACGGAAGAAATTCCTGCGACCAGCAGCCGTCAAGGAAACGGCTCGGCCGGCCGTGACGAAGTCGCGTCCGTCGACCATGCGTGTGTTGATCGCGCTCAGCACGGCGGAGTCAGCGACCAGCGGTCTGAGGGGTTCCATCAGGTCCAATGCCAAGGCCGGCCTCCCGTGCCGCGGTTGATGGTAGAAACCGATCATCGGATCGAAGCCAACGGCGTAACAGGCCACGGTCAGATCCTTGGCGAGCAAACTATAGCCAAGCGACAGCAGCGCGTTGACAGGGTCTCGCGGAGGACGACGATTTCGGGACTGGAAATCAAAGCTGACAGACGGCTCGCCATTCCATTCATCATCGCGTTTCAACATTCCTGCGAAAAGCCCGAAGTAAATGCGTGCCGCTAGGCCTTCCACTCCTAGCAACTCTTCCAACGACTCCGCCGATTCCGCCCGTTGGATCAAGCGCTTGAGTTCGCGCAACTGGGATTTCGGCGGCTCGACATGATTACGGAGCAGCATCGTCCGCTGGTTGCGGATCTTGCCCGCGACGAGCCGGCGGGCAATGCGGCGGCAATACCAGTCCTGCTCGGAGAGAGAAAATTGTGCACGGCGAAGCAGGGCGTTCTTGGTATTGAGGCCTGTCGTGATGCCGTAGAACCAGCCGCCTTGCGAGAAGTAGCAGATCGGCTTGTCTTCCTGACATAGCTCTTGAACCGCCTGCGTCGTGAGCTGGATGTTGCCGAGCAAGTTGACTTGGCACACTTCGTTGATGCGGACGTCTTGCACGACCTTGTCTTGCTCCTTGATCCGCAGCACGCCGCCGGATTTGCCGACGCGGAGGCCTTGCGTATTCAGGTACAACGGGCGACGATCCACGCGCGGGGCGACGAGCAGCCGCGTGGAACGGGCCGGCGGCTTCTTGGGAGGCCCTTGTTTTACGTCGAACAAGCCAAGCTGCGTTGTCGCCTCATCGGCATCTCGCGATTGCAAGTGGAATGTTTCGTCAGGCATGCAAATGCCGACGAGCGAACAGCCTGGACACTTGGGCGAATCCACGAGCGGCGGCGGGATCTGCTCGGCCATTGCCGTTTCCCATGCGCTCGCGATGGCGTCCTCGGCCTCGCCGATAACGGCATCGTCGAAGACGACACGCACGCGCTGCCGAGTCTTCTGATAGAACAGGACGCCTTCTTCGGAGCGATATCCGTTAGCCCGCAACACCAAAGCCTGAACGGCTAGCTGAACGCGATCGCTAGGCCACGCTTCCACGCTCTCTTCGCCGGTCATGGGACGTCCATGTTTGTAATCGACCGGGGTGGCCAGACCGTCTACGAACTCGGCCAGATCCAGTTTGGCGATGACGCGATGCTCTTCGGAGGAAAGTTGAATGGAGCGCACCACGACGGGTTCCTCGGAATCTTCGCCAGGCTTGGGAGCCGAACCGCCTTCCTTATCGACGCGTTTGTGTTGAGCCGCGCCCTCTTCGGTGTGCTGGTTGTGAACAAAGACGCCCTCGACCTGCTCGAAGTAGAACAATCGCGGGCAGTAGGCATACTCGTTGATGCGTCGCGCCGTGAGGTAGTCGGGCATCTTGCGCTGAAGGAGTTCAAGATGCGTTGCGGAGTTGGAACTCATGGGCGCTCTCCGGCTAGACGACGATCAGCGGAGCATCAATGTTGACGTAGGGTTTGCCAAGCGCGGTGATCACGCGGTCGCCGCGCCCTTCGGCGGGGCCGAGATCGACGAAAAGCACTTGGTCCTCTTTGTTGTGGATGATCTCGGTCAAGGACGCCCGCAGACGAACCAGATCCATCTGCGTCAATTGACACTCGAAGACAGAAAACTGCAAATGATCGCCCCACGCCCGCATCAACTTAAAGACGAGCCGCAACCGCTTCGGGTCAGCGATGTCGTAGGAGACGATGTAGGAGTTACGCATGGGTTAATCGTCGATCGGGGCGAGGAGTCCCAAGCCGCAGTGGCGGCCGGCGCCGATCGTGAGCGGCCCCGGAATTCTCACGTCATCCTTGAATCGCAGCGTCAAATGCACCGCAGTTTGGCTATTCAGATAATCGGGCCGCAGGTAGCCCGTAAGCCTCTTGCTTTTGTCGTATTTGTGCGCCGGGAGCGACTTAGGAAACCGTGAAAACGCACTCCATTCGTACTCACATGGTTGTTCAACACCGGCTTGAGCGAGGGTCGTTTCAATCAGCTTGCGGGTTTTCTCTGGTTTGTGGTCGTCATGGCCCGGCAGGATGACCGGCGTCACAGTGGCCCAGGCGTTGGCTGCCCTTGTGTAGAGACGAGCCATATTATCCCCCGCTACAGGCATAAGCAATGGCGGATCGCTCTCTCCAAACTCATCGCCCCTCAGGGGCTCCAAGACCCGTCCCGCCAGGCGCCGCGCCACATGGTTGAGCCACGCATCGTCACCCACGGGCGCGGATATCATGACGCGCCGCACGCCCGGATCGGTGTGCGGATTTCCGATCGAAGGCAGAGGCAGGTAGGAGAGTTGTCGATGCTCGGTTTGGTTGCGGTTCGCGTGCCCGGCAACGTAGCTTCTGACCCAATCTTGTGGAGCATCTCGCGGGGGTTGTCTCTCCATTGCCCTGATGGCCAGATGCCGAACCATGCCGGCGATGTGCATGAGCTTGCGAGGAGGATAGCGAAAGCGAGTGCCGTCGATGCTTCGCAATTCAAACGTTCGAAACGGACGCTGCTGTGACTCACCGTCGAGCCTGTAGCCGCTCAGTCCGAAAGTCTTGAGGGGGGAGACAGGCCTGAACGTATCCTCGACCAATCGGTTGAGGAATGCGTCGTGCTTGCGAACGAGGTCGTCCACGGTCCCTATCACTGGTATCCGCAACCGCCTGCTGCCTGAGGAGTTCGGACGCCATCTGTCCCCGTCGAGCGCTGTAGCCTGTTCTTGCGAGACGATGCTTGCATCGCCGACCACCACATCGATCCCCCAGCCCAAGTGGGTCATGCTACGTGCGGCGGCGGTCAACACTTCGAGGTGGCCGCAACGCTCGTCGGACAGCGAGTAGAGATAGAAAACGGCATCGCCCTCAAGGTTCATCGGCCAAATCACTTTTTCCGTGCGGCTTACTTGCTTAGATAGGTCTCCCTTCTTCCAGGCTGGAACAAGGCGGTCGGCAGTGTTGTCCGGGACATAGAACAGGCACCTCACGCTTGAGGGAACGCCCGATGCGGCAACGATCTGCGGCGACGGCTGAGCTTCCAGCCATCGGAGTGCGGACAGGGCGTGGTCTAGGCGCTCTCTCTCGTTCCATCGCCCCGCCGCGCCAGCAGCGAGAGCCTGGAATACTCGGAGCGGCGACGGCGGCCACTCGGGCTCGCCGTTCTCGCCTCGGCCATGCGAGTACGGCTGGAGAAAACGGACGCTAAGGCAGAAGTAGGAGGCCATGCAGTCGCCCTCCGCTTAGCTTTCCGAATCGTCCGAGTTCTTGCCTCGGCGCTTCGGCTTGCCCTTGCCCGCATCGTCTGTCTTGACATCACGCTGGGCGCGATCCTTCTCGAACGGGACCGTTCGGCTCTCTCCAACTCCGAATTCTGCTGCGGCTTCTGCTGCGAACGCGAGAGCCATATCGTGCGTAACATCGCAAGGTTCACGTCGACCGTCGGGATACACCTCGCTGAACTGGCGAGGCTGATCGGGATCAAGCACTAGCATGCAGCCCTGTCGTATGTAGCTCTCAGGATGGGCGGTCAGGGCAACCAGAGAGAGGCTAAGGATGTAGCGACGGAGCGCCAATGTTTTTTTGTGGTCGGCAGCACGCAAATGGCGCAGCGCTGCTAGTCCGAGGGTTGCATCCCGGCGGATACCGCCGTCGGCGATGACCCCGCCGTGCGCCCCGGAAGCGGGGTTGTGAACGAATCCCCGTTGAGCGAGAGGGCTCTTGTTGTTGCCTTCGGCTTTGGCCTTATCTTCCTCGCTGAATACATCCAGTTCCGTATAGTCGAGGGGCGGGACGTACACCGCACTCCGAGTAAGCTTGCGGACGTTGAAGGCGCGGATCGTCGAGCTGACTAGGCGGGGACATTTCGCCTGCGTGCCACGGGAGTCCCACACTCCGAACACGAGGGAGGTGGGCGCAATCCGTGCGAGTGGTTCACAATCACCTTTGAGTTCCGCCCGAAACGCACTTTCTATCTCCTGCTGTAGTGTCGAGCAACGCACGACTGCATCGCCAGCGCGATGGCCTGCTTCCAGAAGGTTAACTTCGTGCGCTCCTGCTTGAATTACAACTTGGGGAATCAAGGAAGCGTAGGGCTTCCGCATGAAGATCGGCTCGATCCGGTTGGCCTGCGAACCGACGCTGTCGATGAGGCAGACGTTCTTGGCACTGGAGCCGTCGGTGTCGATGTTATAGCCGCCAGGGAAACCGTCGCCGGCCGCAAAGGTGGCAGGGAACAGGACACCGTCGGGCCCCTCCACGGGCGCGAGATGTTCGCGGATGACGAGCGCGGCAGGGCCGTCGTCGGTTAGGTAGTGGTCAAATTGGGACGAGGACATCAGTCAAACTCCTTAGCCGATAGCGATTGCTGAGCGAAAGGCTTTATGTTTCTTCTGGCCCGTGCGGAACCAGTTCTCAAATTGATACGCCCGCGTACCTGCAGGTCCCAGTGATCCGGTCGATACAGCGAGAATCAGACTGGACGGGAGCGCGGAATGCCAAGTGTGATATCTGTACACCCGCGACTCTCTGGTCGGCACCGGGCGCGCCACCTGAAGCCCAACCAAACAGAGGAATTCGACGGCCGGGTGCGCAATGCTGGTCAAGCTGAGGTCATTAGGCGAAAAACCGACATCTCTGGAGTGCGCATTCGGAGCGCGGCGCGCATCAAAGTAGTAGGGCTCTTTCTTCTTTCCGGGATTGTTTGGCGTCCTCACGACTATGCCTATGTCAAAGAGATCCTGGCTGTGGAATTGCTTATCTTTCATCGCATGCTGCATTGAATGAGCGATTCCAAAGCTCTCCATTGTGCCTGCCCACACCTTCAGATCGCGGGCTCCGGTACGATCCGTTTCCCACCAGTCGATGATGATGGAACGAAACGGACCGCCGATGCTCACAGGCGAAGAGTAGGGATCGGATGGTCGGCAAGCGTTTAGCTCAGCCGCCGCTATTGAGTCGATAAGAACGTCGATCGTCTTGCCCCCCGAAATAAGGAAGGATTGATCGTCACTCGTAAACCAACCCTCGACACCTGGCCAAAGTCGATCAGCCAGTTCCAGTAGGCCGCAGCACGCGAAGAACTGACCGGGGTTCGCCACGTCCACATCCACAGCGATCGATGCTCTTGAGACGTCGTTCACTTGGAGGCCTCCCGTACTTCGGTCACAAACTCGGACGGCGCGGCGCTTGCGGCCCAGTCAGCGGCACGCAGCAGAGACTCAAGATAGGCGAGGCCCCACCGGCCGTACTTGCGTTGAAGCCGGGCGAAGCGCCGTGGCGTCTCAAGAGCCAGGGCCTCGGCGTCAGCCTGCGGCCGCTCGGGATCAAAGGCTTCGTCGGCCACAAAGTGGGGCCGGGCACGGCCGTGGTGCGCCGCGATTAGGTGGAGCACCAAGTCTCTCATGTCATCTGAGAGTCCATCCAACAGCGAGTCGGTCTGGGCGTCGAGCACGGAGGCGAACTCGTGACGAAACGGCTCGGGCAATCGTGCGCCGCGACCTCCTGATTTGGCAAGCAGTACATCTGGATAGTCTCTATTGCCCAAAGTGGTCTGGAACTGTTGCCGGCTCTTGCCGTGGTCGTGCAACTTTGCCGCGAGCACGACCGCATTCTTGACCGCAGGCGGAAGCGACAAGCCGGCGACAATCCGTTCGGCATTCCGCACGACATCACCCACATGCGTATCCCAAGTCACCCTGGCTCTGGCCGTGCGCCCGCCCCCTATGGGGAGATACTCGTACCAGTCCCATAGACGGGGCTCAGCATCTCCATCCTCAGATGTCGGGAGTTCGATCCTCCTCATGCGGCGCATCTTACGAGTTTTCGCGTCGTAATCCGGATCGTCTGACCAGACGCGCACTCGCGAGTCGCTCGTTTCCATATCGCCCTTTTCGATATCGGCCACATCGTCAGCCTTCTCGGAAGAGGCGTCGAGCAGGCCCTTCTCCAGTCCCCCGACGCTTGGCGGCAACAGAACCGTCGAATTGTGGATGCGATCTTTGTGCCGTTTGTCTGCAAGCCGTGCTAGTGTTGTCACCTCGACAACCCCACTGTCGTCGATAACCCATGCGGGTCTGTCTCCGTGCCGAGCGGCCAGAGCCGCCAATTGCGCGAAGACTCGCTCGCTGATGTCACGCAACAACTCATGCGGCTTGAGTGGATAGTCATCAAGGAGGTCAGCTGGCGGATACCGAGCGATGACACCATCTTTGATGATCTCCACTTCCTGCCTCCAGACGACGTGCGTCTCGGGAGGTTGCCATTCGGCTATGCCGTGTAGGTAAGGCTCGACCGGCTGTCGGCCAGGCATCCGTTGGCGGATGCTAGTCAGAGCCCAGGCGTCAAAAAGTATGTCGGTCGCTGGTAAGATTGCCGGTGCCGGCGCAAAGGCGTCTTCGATCGCATACGGAAGATCGGAGCGCTCTCGTAGATCGCCCAGAGCTTTGGGGCTAGCGTCGTGCCGCGTATCGTCCAAGGCTGGCAACTTCCTAAGAATCTCTAGCGTCTTGCTGCGCCTGACATCAATTTCATCAGCCTTGAATTCTCCAGTCTTTCTATCCACCTTGCCAAATCCGGTTGGATGAACCACATCGATACTTGCGACGTGATGAATCGGCTCGCCATAGCGATGTACCCGTCCGAGGCGTTGCGCCATGCTGTCAAACGTGGAGAGGTCGCACACCATGTGATCGGCGGAGATGTCGATGCCCACTTCTCCAGCGCTTGTGGCAACGAGATAAACTGTCGTGCCGGGCTCGGCGCCCTTGAGGAATCGTCGAAACTCAGGCCTCTTTACGAGTTCGTCTCGCTCTTTGCCGCGCATGGTTCCCGTCAGGAGAATCACATCTCGCTTGGTCTTCTTCAGCTCCTTCTCCACGCTCTGCAAATCTGAGAGTGTCCGGACGTATACCAAGACGGCAGCGTTTGCATCCTTGTGATCAGAGGCCAAGCCCGCAACCTTTTTCGCCACTTCACTGTCTGCGGCTTCGTGCAGCCGAAGCGACTTCTTCGCCTTCAGTCGTCGCCAGATGTGATGGATCGGCTCGGTTGGTGGATCGGGTGTCACTTCCGGCGGTCGTTTTTCTTGCTCCGTCAGCCCGAGTGGGTCGCCTGCATTCGTCCGTGTGTCTCCTTTCCCGACTCTCCCCGTTGCGGAAAGCCCCATGACGTGGAACTTACCGAATTCCTTGCATCGGTCCTGCTCGGATTGAATCGAGTCGATCAGTCTCTGGAACGCCGGTTCGAGGTGAGCCTCGTCGTGCACAAGTAGGACGTCCTGTCCGAGAAAGCCGGCATGTAATGGTCGACTCTTGAATCCGATTCGGTATCCGCTGAATAGGAGCCGCGAACCAATCAGATCCACGGTGCCGGAAATAATTGCAAGCCGAGATGGATCGACCGACCATTCCTGATTGTCGGCAAATTGTCCGCGAAGAGTGCTGATGGCAAGGTTGTCTATGCCGATCTTGGTCGCGTTGTCGCGCAGCCTGAGCGCCTCATTGGTAGTCTGATCCACGACCGTTCGGCGGTTTACCACATAGACTAGGCGGCGAGCGATGTTGGCGCCAGCCGCCTGTGCGATCAACCAGACCGCGATGACGCTGGTCTTCCCCATGCCGGTCGGCAGATTGCACGACGCAGGCAAGTCTTGGGCGATGAAGCGCTCGTACAAGTTGATCTGCCATGGGAAGGGAGCATGGCCGGTCAACAATTTGAATTTTTCAGCGAAATCGACGTCGTTGACCATTAGACTCCTATGCCGTCTTGCCCAGGCCTGTCGGTACGCGGACGGTCGACGGCAACTCAGCCATCTCGGCAAAGCTTCGTTGGAACGCGAAAGCTTCGTTACGCTCTCCGAGAGCGCGTTTGAAAAGGGCGTCAAACTCCATCAGGGACGGGCGCGGTGCGATCAGCCGTTCCGTTTTGAAACAGATCCGGTCGGTCGCGTTTTGCGGGTCCTATTTTGCCGTTACTCCGGCAAGATCGCAACAAGAAATTCGAGAGCGTTCTGCTCGCGATTGCTTGAAAATGCCGCCAGCCGGGCATCGGCGCCCGTCGAGCTACGGCTGGTCTCTTGACCGCTCCTTCACGGGTCCGTCGTTACGGGCGGACGAGAGGAAGGCAGAGCTGAAACTAAGGAATAGAATGGTCGGGGCGCCGAGATTCGAACTCGGGACCTCTTGCTCCCGAAGCAAGCGCGCTACCAGGCTGCGCTACGCCCCGACACGAGAAGAGCTTCATCGATAATACCGGATCTTCCGCGTATTCCGCTGGAGGTTAGCGCCAGCCGGCTCCTTGTTCCTCAAGGTAAGCGACGACCTCTCGATGGCCGCCCCGCGCGGCGAAGGCGAGCACGGGCTTATCTTCCTTGCCGTGGCGCCGGTTGAGATCCGCGCCGGCTTCGACCAACACGCGAACTGTCTCCAAGTGGCCGCGGTCAGCGGCCAGGATGAGCGCGGTGGCGCCCTCATATTGGCTGGCATCTACATCCGCGCCTGCCTTGATTAACGCGCGGCAGGCCTCGGCGCGGCCGTTCTGAGCGGCCCAGGTTAGCGCCGTGTCGTCCCACTCGTCGCGGGCATTGACGCGGACGCCGGCTTTCAAGAACCCTTCAATCGCGCCGACGTCTCCCGCGCGGGCGGCCGCAAACCAAGCGGGATCGGTGTAGAGGCCCAACACCTTCTTCAACTTGTTCGTCCAAGTCATGACGTTTCACCAGAGTATCAGTGCGAACCGGACTCTACGCCAGCTTTTCGCTCTCGTAGCCGATGACCAGCACGGTGATATCGTCCGACTGCGCCACGCCCTTGGTAAAGTCGGCGATCGCATCCATCAACGCGTCGTGAAGTTCTTGAACGGAATCATACCGCCCGCGCTCCGCGAGTTCCGCCAGCCGCTCCTCGCCGAAGCGATCTTCCGACGAGCCGACCGCCTCGGAGAGCCCGTCGCTATAGAGCACAAGGCGATCTCCGCGATTCAGCCGCAGCTGTTCAGAAGGAAATTCGGCGTCGGGGAAAAGGCCGATCGGCACAGCGGTCGGTTTTAGCCAGTCGATGCCGCCTGCCGCGCGCACAATCATGCCGGCGCAATGGCCCGCATTTACCCAGCGCCCAACGCCGTCGCGATGAATCATCGCGCAGAACGCGGTGGTGAAACGGGCGTGCCGGGAGCGCTCGGTAATATAGCGATTGATCTTCGAAATGGCAACGGACAGGTCGGCGCTGGATGCAGCGGCGGCGAAGAAAGCGCCTTGCAAAAGCGAAGACATCAGCGCGGCCGATACGCCCTTGCCGGAAACGTCCGCCAAGACGACGCCCCATGTGTCATCGCCCAGGTTGATGACGTCGTAATAATCGCCGCCGACTTGAAAGCACGCTTCCG
>CAZYOX010000157.1:0-10019 GCA_964649285.1 uncultured Bryobacterales bacterium
TCGCCGGCTGCCTGGTCGAGCGGTATCGCAACGAGCTGCAGCAGCAGATTCCCGAGGTCGACGCCGTCCTGGGCACAAACGAGCTCGAAACCGTGGTCTCGCACTGCGAGGGCGGCTACGAATCCAACATTCCCGCCTCAGGGTTAGACCCGTATCTCTATCACGACCAAACGCCGCGCCGCCTAGCGACGTCCCGGCCGATGGCCTACGTCAAGATCAACGAAGGCTGCGATCACCCCTGCACGTTCTGCATCATTCCCCAGTTTCGCGGAGGGTTCCGCAGCCGCCGCTTCGAGTCCGTTGTCCGGGAAGGCGAGAAGCTCTTCGGTCAAGGCATCAGCGAGTTAAACCTGATCGGCCAAGACACCACAATGTACGGCGAGGATCTCGACCTCAAAGACGGCCTGGCGCATCTGCTCGCCCGTCTCGCCCGCATCGATGATGCAGGCTGGGTCCGGTTTCTCTACGCCTACCCCAACCGCGTGACGAACAAGTTGCTCGAAACCATCGCCGCTCACGAACCGGTCTGCAGCTACATCGACATCCCATTGCAACACGCCAGCGGCTCCGTGCTGAAGCGCATGAAGCGTGGAGCCAACGGCGACATCTTCCTCAAGCTCATCGAGCGCATCCGCCAAACCATTCCCGGCGTGGCGATTCGAACGAGCTTTATCGTCGGTTTTCCGGGCGAGACCGAGGCCGACTTCCAGGAACTACGCCAGTTCGTCGCCGCCGCGCAGTTCGATCGCGTTGGAGTGTTCCGTTACTCCGACGACGAAACCAGCGCCAGTTACCATCTGGACGGCAAAGTCGACGCCCGCACCAACTACAACCGTTTCCGTACCTTGATGTCCGACGCCCGTGCGATCTCGCGCAAGCGCAACCGGGCGTTGGTCGGCCAACGCTTGCCGATCCTGGTCAGCGGTATGTCTTCCGAATCGGAGCTGCTTTGGGAAGGCCGTTTACAGTCCCAAGCCGAGGAGATCGACGGCAAAACCTACTTGGTCGATTTCGAGTGCGCGCCGCCAGATCCGGGCGACATTGGCGTGGTGCGTGTCACCAAGTCCAGCGATTATGACTTGTTCGGCGTGCTAGAGAGCGTCACCCGGCCCGTACGCCGCGCAACGCTCGACAACAGCGCCAGGGCGGCCAAAGTTCTGTTGCCGGTGCTCTCCTAGTTCGCTGGCTTGCTAAAATTTTCTCCTGGTCGTGCCTGAACATATCGATCTTTGTCCGATTTGCGGGAAGCGAACTTCCCGAGAGTACGAACACTTCCCCTTTTGCAGCGCGCGCTGCAAAACCATCGATCTTGGAGCTTGGGCTTCCGAGGGCTACGTCATCTCGCGGCCGGTCACCGAGGCGGACGAGCGTTTCGAGCACCAGGGCGAAGCCCAACAAGACGATTCGAATGATTAAGCGCCGTCTTGCGCTGCTGCTCGCCACCGTTTTCGGTGTGGGTTACGCTCCTATCGCCCCAGGGACGTTTGGCTCCATCGCAGGTCTGGGCATAGCCTGGGTTCTGCTGCAGCAGACTGGCTGGCCAGTCTGGTCGCTCGCTGTCGCCGCTGGCTTGCTGACCCCCATCGCCTCACTCGCCTGTGGCGTGGTCGAGCGCCGGACCGGCGCCGAAGACCCTGGGTTCATCGTCATCGACGAGGTCCTCGGCCAGTGGCTTACTCTTGCCGCCATCCGGCCCGAAGAGTCTCTCGATTGGTTGGGGGCCTTCGCGCTCTTCCGCGTCTTCGACGTGCTCAAACCCTGGCCTATACGCCGCCTTGAGAAAATCCCGAATGGTTGGGGAGTCGTCGCCGACGATTTGGCCGCGGGGGCCTGCGGTATGATGACGATTGCCGTCATTCGCGCCTTTGAAGGCGCTTTCTGACCGTCATCGAGCGTAGTTGGAATCTTATATATGAGCGCCCCATCCGCACCTTCCAATGGCCAGGGGCCGCCGGTAATCGAAAGCGTGCAACCGCCCGCGGCCATTGCCGGAGGGGATTTTGAGATACGCGGCACCCACCTGGCGGGCGGCGATCGGCCGTCGATCGTGCGCTTCGGCGATGTGGCCGCTCGTTTGGTGATTGGCGGCCAGCGTCGCATCGTCGTTCGCGTTCCCAATGAGGCCGTTGAGGGTTCCCTGACTATTGAGTCACAGGGGAGCGCTTCCAGTGTCCGCACCTGCGCGTTAGGCAAGGCGATAGCCGACGATCTGCATCCGGTGGCCAGTCCCGCCGTTGACTCCGAAGGCAACATCTACACAACGCGTAGCGGGACGCGCGGCGAAGAGGTTCCCGTCTCGGTATTCAAGATCGACGCGGCCAACAACACCCATGCTTTCGCCTCTGAGATCGTCAATCCGACCGGCCTCGTGATGGCGCCCAGCGGCGACCTCTTGGTTTCGGGACGCCTGAACGGCACGGTCTACTCCATCACACCCAGCGGCGCTGTGTCGGTTTATGCCGAAGGGATGGGCGTCGCAACCGGCATGGCCCTCGACGGGGACGGCAATCTCTACGTCGGCGACCGCACGGGAACGATCTTTAAGATCGCTCCCGACCGTCAGATCTTCGTATTCGCCACTGTCGAGCCCTCGATTGCCGCCTTCCATTTGGCCTTTGGACCCGACGGCTATCTCTACCTGACCGGCCCCACGACATCCAGCTACGATTGCATCCAGCGGATCACTCCCGACGGCGACGTGAGCGAGTATCTGCGGGGGTTCGGCCGTCCCCAGGGCATCGCCTTCGATCGCCGCGGCCGGCTCTATCTGGCCGCGTCGTACCAAGGCCGCAAGGGCGTCTTCCGCATCGACGAAGACCGCACGGTCACCCAAGTCGTCTCCGGTCCGGGAATCGTCGGTTTGGCCTTCCTGCCTTCCGGCGACATGGCCATCACGACGTCCAACAGCGTGTACCGGCTCTCGACCGCCAATTGGATTAGCAATTGATCTAATGGAAGCCGAGATCATTGCCGTTGGCTCGGAGATGCTGACTCCGGGCCGAATCGACACCAACTCTCTCTGGCTCACGGAACGTCTCAACCGCCGCGGCATCGAGGTCGCCCGCAAGTGCGTTATCGGCGACGACCGCCGCCGTTTGACCCTCGAAATCAAACGTGCCCGCGAAGCCTCCCAAGTCGTCATCATCACCGGCGGCCTTGGCCCCACCTTGGACGACCTCACTCGCGAATGCGCCGCCGAAGCCACGGGCCGGGAACTGCTCTTTCGCGAAGAAGTCGTCGGCTGGATCGCCCAGCGGTTCGCCGCCTTAGGCCGGACGCCGACCGAGAACAACAAGCGCCAAGCCTTCCTGCTCCGCGGCGCCGAGTTGCTGTACAACCCCAATGGCACTGCGCCCGGCCAGTATCTGCAGGACGAACACGGCGTTCTCATGCTGCTCCCTGGGCCGCCGCGCGAGCTCAGGCCGCTGTTCGTCAGCGAGTGCGAGCCGCGCCTCGACAAGCTGCCGTCGCCTTGGCAATACTACACCGCGTCCCTGCGCATCGCTGGCCTCGGCGAATCCGATGTCGATCATCGCATCGGCCCCATTTACTCGGCGGAAGAACGCGCCCTGACGACTATCCTGGCCGCGCCCAGCGACATCCAATTGCACATCCGCGGACGCGCGGCGACCGAGGCCGAAGCCAAGGCCATCGCCCAAGCCGTCGCCGCCAAGGTAAGAGAAGAACTCGGCGATCACGTCTATGCCGACAAAGATGAGCCCCTCGAAACAGTCGTAGGCACGATGCTGCGAGAACGACACCTGATGCTTGGACTGGCGGAGAGCTGCACAGGCGGCCTGTTGGCCGAACGCATAACCGCCATTCCCGGCAACTCCGACTATTTCTATGGGTGCGTGGTCAGCTATAGCATCGACGCCAAGATTGGATGGCTGGGCGTCTCGCCCGCCGCTCTCGCAAAGTTTGGTCCTGTCAGCGAAACCGTGGCGCAAGAAATGGCCGTATGCGCCCGAGACGCAGCCGGCGGGCCAGGGAAGGCGATCGGCGCCGCCATCACCGGCATCGCCGGCCCTGACGGCGGAACGGAGGAGACGCCCGTCGGGACCGTCTACCTGGCTGTAGCGGATCACGCCGGCGTTCTGGCCAAGAGACACCAATTCAACGGCGATCGCGAACGCGTGCGGGCCTTATCCGCGCAGCACACTCTCGAAATGATCCGCCGCCGTATGCTCGGTTTGCTCTAGTCCGCAGTTATGTTCTCGTCTTCGATGCCCATCTGCCCCAGCCGGTAGCGCAACGCGTTACGCGTGAGCCCCAACAGTCGGGCCGCCTGACTCTTGTTGTTGTCCGCGCGCTTCATCGCTTCGCGAATCAACTCCTGCTCGTACTGCTCCAGCGTCAGTCCCTCAGGCAAGAACGAGTCGCCATTCTTGTGCGGCGAACCCTGCGCGCCGTCGAGACGAATATCGTCGGGCTCAATCACCTCGCCCTCGGCCATCACCATCGCCCGCTGGATGATGTTCTCGAGTTCGCGCACATTACCCGGCCAATGGTAAGCGCGCAATTTCTCCAATGCCTTCGGAGATATGCCCGTCACCCGCCCGCCCAGGTCGTCGGCGAAACGCTGCAAGAAGTGCGCGACCAGATCGTCAACGTCTTCCCTACGGTCGCGCAGCGCCGGCAGATTGATCGGCACCACGTTGAGCCGGTAATAGAGGTCCTCGCGAAACGCGCCCTGCTCCAGCGCTGCTCGTAAGTCTTGGTTCGTCGCGGCAATCACCCGCACGTCCACCTGTATGGTCTTCGTGCCGCCGAGCCTCTCAAACTCGCGCTCTTGCAGCACGCGCAGCAGTTTCACTTGCACTGCAGGCGGCACATCGCCAATTTCGTCCAGGAATACCGTCCCGCCGTCGGCCTGCTCGAATTTTCCGGGATGCGACTTCATCGCGCCCGTAAAGGCGCCTTTCTCGTAGCCGAACAGCTCCGACTCCATCAAGTTTTCCGGAATCGCCGAGCACGTAATCTTGACGAACGGCGCGCCGCGCCTCGGTGAGTTGTTGTGGATCGCCTGCGCCAGCATGCCCTTGCCCGACCCGCTCTCGCCGCCCAGCAATACCGTCGCCCGCGTCGAGGCCACGCGCTTAGCGGCCTGGAAAACGTCTTGCATCTTCTCGCTGTGGCCCACGATGCGATCGAAGTCGTAGCGCTGCGTCAACGCTTCGCGCAGCGCCTGATTCTCCGTCCGCAGGCTCGAAAGCTCCAGCACCTTCTCGACCGTGATCAGCATGTCTTCCAGCGAGAAAGGCTTGAGCAAATAATCGCTGGCCCCAGCTTTCATTGCGGCAATCGCCGTCTCGATCGTGCCAAACGCCGTCATCACGATGACCGGCATACCCGGGTTGGCGGTCCGCGCTTGCTCTAAGAAGTACAAGCCGTCGCGTCCCGGCATCCGCAAATCGGTAATCGCCAGGGTGAACGGCCGCTCTTCAGCGAAGGCCTTCACCAGCGCCAAACCTTCTTCAGCCGTTCCGGCCTTGGAAACTTCAAAACCGGCCGTCTGGAGTTGCAACTCCAGCACGCGACGCATCTTTTCTTCGTCGTCGACGATGAGGATTCTCTTCTGGGAGTTACTGGTCATACGGCTGCATCCAAAGGCAGCAAGATACGAAACGTCGTTCCTTTGCCCGGCTCGCTCGCGACCAGAACTCGACCGCCGTGACTGTCGACGAACTTCGACACCATTGCCAAACCAAGTCCAACGCCGTCCGCCTTCGTCGTGAAAAACGGATTGAAAATGTCTTCCAAACTTTCCGCCGGGATTCCGCAGCCTTCATCGCGGATCTCCAACCAAGCGTTGCGCCTATCCACGCCGGTTCCAACGGAAATCACGCCTCCGTCCGGCATCGCGTCCCGGGCATTCAGCAGCAGATTCAAAATGCAGCTGTCCATAATCGTCACGTCGAGCGCCAGCGGCGGCACCGTTCCCCAAGTCGTTTGGACGGTAACCGGCGAATTCTCGTTGCGAATCGATTCGCGCGCCTGAGCTACAGCTGTCTTGGCGACTTCGTTCAGGTCCGCTGTCTCCCGATGGGCTTTCGCCGGTCGCGCAAAATCGAGAAAACGCGTGACGAGTTGGTTCGTCCGCATTACCTCGCTGCCGATGAACCCCGCCAACTCCTGCACCACCTCGTTGTCCGCGGAAACCTTCTTCGACAGCAACTCCGCCGAGGCCTGAATCACTCCTAGCGGATTGCGTATCTCATGCGCCAGCCCAGCCGACAACTGACCTAAGGCGGCGAGCCTTTCCGACCGCCGCACCTCGGCCTGCGCTTCGCTCAATTCCCGATTGGCCTTGGATAAGCTCTCCGTCTTCCAGCGGTTCTCCAAAGCGAAGCGGTTCACCAACACCGCAATGGCGAAAAAGAACAGAACGCGCGTCGCCAACACCCTTTGCCCGTCCTCCGGCACGTAGTACCCGTCCACCAAAATCAGCACGAGGGACAAGTACAACCCAGCCGTTCCCGCAGTCACCGCGACCGTGCCCCACGGGCCGAAAATCGACGCCGCCGAGATAATCGGCAGCACAAAAATCAAGTAGTAACTGCTCTCGATGCCGCCCGTCTGCCAGACAAGCAAATAACAGAGGCCAAGCTTTGCCGCTGTCGGCAGGACCGCCGAACGCGCCGAAGCCGTCCAGCCCAGGTGCCCTTCCACGATCTGCAGCACGCCCAATGCCGCCAGCGCCATCCACTCCCAAATCGTCGGATCGCGCTCGGTGAGCACTAGAGCGCCGATAGCCGTCAAGAATGCCAGCCAGACGATGTCGATTCCGCGGATACGCGCCAAGGTCATTCAAGTCTACGCGCGGCGCGGCCAACGATTCACTACCATGAGTGTCGCGGGCAAAGATATTGCCCTCAAGCCATAGATGCAAACTCGCCGCTCCTGGTTCCTCACGCTACTCTCGGCCGCCCCCCTTGCCGCCGCCGATTGGCCCGACTTTCGCGGCCCCAATCGCGACGGCATCTATCCCGAATCCGATGTCGTCTCAAGCTTCCCGGCCGGCGGTCCGCCGCTCGTGTGGGAGAAGCAGGTCGGCGCCGGTTTCGCCAACCCCGTCGTCTCCAACGGACGTTTGATCCTCTTCCATCGCCGCGGCGACGAAGAGATCATCGAGGCCCTCGAAGCCGCGACCGGCGCCCCGCAGTGGCGTTTCGCCTACCCCACGAGCTATCACGACGACTTCGGTTTCGACGAAGGTCCGCGCGCTAGCCCCGTCGTCGTCGCCGGCCAAGTCTATACTTTCGGCGCCGAGGGGACGCTGACCTGCGTCTCGTTCGCCACCGGAGCGAAGATCTGGCAGCGCAACGTGAATGAGGAGTTCTCCGTCGAGAAAGGATTCTTCGGCGCTGCTTCCACGCCGCTTGTCGACGGTCGCCGCGTCTACCTCAACGTAGGCGGCGCCAACGGCGCCGGCATCGTCGCCTTCGACAAAGACACCGGCCGCACGCTCTGGCAGACCGGCGAGGACGAAGCCAGCTACTCCTCGCCCATCGAGGCCCCTATCGACGGCAAAACCCGTCTCGTGTTCTTCACTCGCGAAGGGCTGCTCATCCTCGAACCGGCGGACGGCGCCGTCGTCGACCAGCACCGCTGGCGTTCGCGCAGCCGCGCGTCAGTCAATGCCGCCATGCCTATCGTTGCCGGCGACATCGTCTTTCTCACGGCCAGCTACGGCACGGGCGCCATCTGCCTGCAGCGGGCCAACGGCGCCTTCAAAGAACTCTGGTCCGGCGAGGAATCCATCGCCGCGCACTACGCCACGCCCGTCCACAAAGACGGCGTTCTCTACGGCTTCCACGGACGCCAAGAGTTCGGTCAAGATTTTCGTGCCGTCGAGCTGCGCACCGGCAAGGTCCTCTGGACCAAGCCCGGCTTCGGCGCCGGCACCGTCCTCCTGGCGGGCAATGAACTGGTGATCCTCTGCGAAGACGGCGACCTCGTGCTGGCCGAAGCCTCCCCGAGCGCCTATCGCGAGACAGCGCGCGCTCCCGTTCTCAGCGGCCAGACCCGGCCCTACGCAGCACTCGCCGACGGACGTCTCTACGCCCGCGACGTCTCCCGCCTAGTCTGTGTAGATCTACACAAGGGCTAAGTCGTGTACGCGGCCTCATCATTTCGCGAGGAGCGGCTGCCGGTCTTGCACCAGTTCATTCGCGACCATCCCTTCGCGTGCGTGGTGTCGGCGAATGCGCAGGGCGTCCAAGCGAGCCACATCCCCTTAGTCCTGGAGGAACGCGAGGGAACCCTCGGCGTCTTGCACGGGCACCTCGCCCGGGCCAACCAGCATTGGCAGTCGCTCGCCGACGGAGAAGTCTTAGCAATCTTCCAGGGGCCGCACGCCTACATCAGCCCCTCCTGGTATGCCTCGAAAAAGGAGCACGGCCGCGTCGTACCAACCTGGAATTACCTAGCTGTTCATGCATGCGGGCATGCACGCGTGTTTGACGATGCCAAATCGCTGCGTGCCATCCTGGAGTTGTTGACCCACCAGCAAGAATCCAAACGATCAGAGCCATGGAAGGTCAGCGATGCGCCGGACGATTACATCGAAAACACGTCTCGCGGCATCGTCGGTTTTGCGTTGACGCTCACTCGCCTCGAAGGCATTTGGAAGATGAGTCAAAACCGCCCCGATGCGGATCGTGTAGGAGTCGTCGCTGGGCTCCGGCAAGGCGCCGCAACGGACCGAGAAGTCGCCGAGTACGTGGAGCGCTTGAGGGAAGGGAAATGAACCGCCGCACCGCTCTCGCCTTCATCCTTGGCTTGTGGGCTGCCGGAACGCTCTTCATGTGGTTCGTCGCCACCCAGAACTTCGCTACGGTCGACCGCATTCTCGCGGCGCCGCCGGCCCAATTTCAGTCCATGACTGCGGACCTCGACGCTGCTCACGCGCGCGAAGTTCTCCGCTATGAAGCCTCCGAACTCAATCGCCTCTACTTCGATCGCTGGGGGTACGCGCAGGCTCTGCTGGCGATCATCGCCGTCGCCTTGGCCTGGAACGGCGGGCGCCGACTGCGGGCCGGCATCATCGTCGCTGCCGTCATCGCCATCGGCCTACAACTCTACGTCGTCCCCGAGACCATCCGCATCGGCCGCAACATTGACTTCCAGCCTCGCGCGCCCGAGTCCGCGCAGCAGGCCCAATTCTGGCGCTTGCATCACGCCTATACCGGGCTCGACATGCTGAAATTCTTAACCGTCACGGGCTGCTGCATAGCCCTCTTGCGCGAACGCGATTAGGCGGTGCGCCGACGCTGCGCCATGCTCGGCGAATAGCGCTTCCAAATCTCTTCCGCCGTGGCCTCGATCACGTGGATCGCGTTCGGACACATCTCCGCCGTATTTTCCCAGACGCTCTGCAGCGCATCCGAAAGCACCCGGTCTGAAGCCACGGGAGTATCGGTCACCGGGTCAATATAGCGATAAGAGTCCACCTCCCCCATCAACGCCTCAGTCGCCTTAATGCGCTTCGAAAGCGTCAACGGATAAGGATCGAACTTGCCTGCGCCCGTTGTGCGCGAGAACGCCAGCCACAAACCGTAACGGTAGCGTTGCAGGTTCCACGTTCTGCGTTCATCGTCCGCCCGGCGCTCATCGAAGCGGCGCAAGCGGGTCAATGGCAGAAAGGCCGCTTCGAGATCAGCAAACAGAGCCGTCAGGCCGTCCGCTCTTTAGTCGTAGCTGCGCATCGACTGCAAACGAGGGTCAATGATGGCCGGGTACGTTTCGTCAATCCGAATAGCGCGAGCCTTAGTACCCGATTCGAGTACCTGCTCGCAGCAGCCGCTGAAAGCGCGGTCTAGCCGCGCCCGCGCTGAGATCGTCAGCAGGACCAAATCGAACCTAGACAGGCTGTGGGGATCCCTCACGGCCGAGTCGCTTGAACGAGCTTCGACCTCAATCCCGTGCCGCTCTAGGAGAAGTTTGAGCAACCCAACCTGCTTCGCGTCGGGGGGCGCGAAGTAGATAACGACGCTTCTCATTTAGGCTTACGCCAC
>CAZYOX010000158.1:0-6715 GCA_964649285.1 uncultured Bryobacterales bacterium
GCGGAGTCTGGCGGAAGAGGTTGGTTTCTTAGACACTAGCGTCTTGAAGTCGGGGTCTTCCTCGGTGTCGGATTGGTGATCACCGCTGTGGCCGAGCTCATATTTACCTGAAGCCTTGCTCGTTGGGAATACAGCTCGTTGATGCCCGTGCTCCCAGTGATCGGCACCGGCGTTGTGCCTCTGCTGCAGTGGATCGTGACGCCCTTGATCTCCTTGGCGACGCTCAGACGGCTGGTGCTGGGTCACGGTCCCTCGGCCGTGTAAGGTGCGCCCTACCACTTGACTCGGGACCAACGTACGGGGTTTAGGCTGAGATCAGGCGGAGCGTGATTCCATGTACGAATACACCATCGGCCAAGCGGCGAAGGCGGCGGGCGTCAATGTTGAGACCCTTAAGTACTACGAGCGCCGGGGACTTCTGCCCGAACCGCCGAGAAGTTCGGGCAACTACCGCCTCTACCCGGAAACGAGCGTTCGCATCGTCCGATTCGTCAAGCGAGCTCAAGAGCTGGGTTTCACTCTCAACGAGATTCGCGAGCTGCTTGCCCTCCGGGACGGGGGCGATTCGGTTGGGTGCGTCGACGTGCGATCGCAAGCCGGACGAAAGCTGCTAGACATCAAAAGCAAGATCCAGTCGTTACGGACAATGCAGGAGGCGTTGTCGCGGCTCGTGGCTCAGTGCTCAGGAGAAGGTCCGGTCACACGTTGCCCGATCCTTGAGGCGCTCGAACCGGAGAACAAGCAATGAGACAGCGCGTCGAGCTCATCTACGACGTAGATTGTCCCAGGGTCGGCGAGGCCCGGACGGCGTTACTCGCGGCGTTTGCGCAGCGCGGGTCTCCAGCCCGCTGGTCGGAGTGGGATCGAGAAGATCCTGAAGCGCCCGCCTACGTCCGCTCGTGCGGATCGCCAACGATTCTGGTGGACGGTCGCGACGTCGACGGCGCACTGTCGACTAAAGGTTCGAGCTGTTGCCGCCTTTACGACACCGTAGGTGAAGGGCTGAGCGGCGCGCCTTCGGTCGATCGGATCGCCTCGGCTCTCGTGGGATGCGGTGCTCAGAAGCGTTGGCCGGTGATTGCGGCCGCCGCGCCCGCAGCGCTCGCAGCTGCGATGCCGAGTTGCCCGTTCTGCTGGCCTGTCTACGCAGGCGCGCTCAGCGCGGCTGGTCTCGGCTTCCTCTTGAGCAGCGCGTACGCGCCGTTCTTGGCCTTGGTCTTGTTGCTATTCACGCTCTGGCCCCTCGCCTACACGGCCCGCAGCCATCACTTCTACGGCCCTGTTCTCGTCGGTGCGATCGGAGCAGGTGCAGTTCTGTTGGGCAAGTTCTCAACCTCCGACATTGCTCTCTACACGGGCCTGGCGGTACTGATAGGCACCTACATCTGGAATGTACGACTACGAGACGGAAAGAGCTGTTCTCGTTGTGAAACCGCTTGACTCCGGACCGTGGTCCGGCGCTTACGCTAATGAAGAAGGAGATTCACTCATGACTCAGAAACGAAGAATCGAAGTCTTCAGTGCAGGATGCCCGGCTTGTGAGGACACCATCGCGCTGGTGAACGGCATCGCTTGTTCCTCATGTGAAATCGAAGTTCTCGATATGCAACAACCAGAAATTGCCGAGCGGGCGAAGGCCTATGGGATCGGTCGGGTGCCGGCTGTTGTCGTCGACGGCCAACTCGCCGACTGCTGTCGTGCACCTCAGATCAGCGAGGAAGCATTACGTGCCGCAGGCGTTGGAGCGCCGCTCTAGACTAGAGCACTTGTTGCGACTCCTGGTGTCAGTCGCGAGCCTCGCTTTCCGTTTCCAGTTGGAGGGTCGTGTGCTCAATGGCGAACTCGTCGCGTAGCTTTGTCGCAGCGGTTCGTATCAGCCTGGAGGACTCGCTCCCATCGTTCGTGGTCACGAGGTGGGCGGTGAGCGCCGTCTCGGTCGTACTCATCGCCCAGATGTGCAGGTCGTGAACCTCGGCGATGCCGGCAAGATCCTTCAGGCACTGGCGGACTTCCGCCGGGTCGATTCCTTCCGGGACGGCGTCCAGGGATAGCCGCATCGATTCGCGGAACAGTCCCCAGGTGCTCCACAGAACCACAACCACGATGAGCAGGCTGATCGCGGGATCAATCCACTCCGCTCCTGTGTAGATGATCGCGATGCCCGAGAGGAGAACACCGAGCGTTACACCGGCGTCCGCCGCCATGTGGAGAAACGCTCCGCGGATGTTGAGGTCCGAGCGGCCTTTGACGAACATCAGAGCGGTGCCGACGTTGACGACTAGCCCGATGGCTGTGACCCAGATGATCGTGCTTCCCGGAACAGGGGAAGGTTCCTGTAGCCTATCGATCGCCTCCCAGGCCACGACGCCCATGGCTGCAAATAGCAGTAGAGCGTTGAACAATGAGGCGACGATCGGCGATCTAGACAGCCCGTACGTGTAGCGTTCGGACGGCGCGCGCTGAGCGAGCTTCGCACCCGCCCAGGCGACGATGAGGCTCAGGACGTCGCTGGCGTTGTGGCCGGCGTCCGCGACTAGGCCGAGTGAACCAATGGCAACCCCAACGCTTGCCTCTACGGCTATGTAAACGGTGTTGAGTACTATCCCGATAGCGAACGCGCGGGAAAAGTCATGAGCATCTGCACTGTGGTCGTGGGACATGACGCTACTTGGCCGGGACTTCACTCTTCGTCAACGATCGCCTGCGAAAACCGTTGATACGATTGCAAAAAGGGCGAAGCCGATAGCGAAGGCGAACGTCGAAAGACGGCCCCTACCAGACTCTTCGTGCGCTTCTGTAATGAGGTCCTCAACCGCGGCGACGGCGAAAATCCCTGCCGTCACCATCAGCGCGCCGATCTTCCACTCCTCGCTTTGCTGTCGGAGGAGAAAGAAGGCTCCGATTGCGGCTAGCATCACAGGAAATACAAGCGACGCTGAAATCAAGAGGCGCTTCGAACGAGAAGCCCCTCTTCTTCGAAAGTTGGCAATCACGGCGAACCCTTCCGGGATGTCCGCCATCACTTGCCCAAGCGCAAGCACGAGACCCAGTTGAGACGAGACCGCAGAGCCGCTTCCTATCAGCAAGCCGTCGCTGAACAAGTCCGTCGCTACTGCAAAATAGATCATCCACACGCTTCCGCTCTTGCCATTAGCGGCGCTGTCGTTCGGCTCCTGCTCGATCAACGACTGCGCCAGGATGTATACTGCAGCTCCTCCTAAAAATGTGGCCGCTATGGTCCACCCGGAAAGGGCTTCCACCGCGCGCGGAGTCAACTCGATGGATACCACGGCGATCAAGATTCCCGCTGCGGCGTGTAGCGCCAAACTGAGAATGCGAGCGGAAGGAGGGCGTATTTCGGCGAGCAACCCGCCTGCGAAGTTCCCTCCCGCAGGTAGTAGTGCGAGGCCGGCAACAGCCCAAAAATCGCTCATCCCACATTCCTACGCATCTATAGTTGCAGACCCACGAATCGAGGCGTGTGTTGCCGATAGCGCTGCCATTCCGTGCCAAAGACTCGTTCCAGTTGCTTCTCTTCGATCGGCACGTACGCTCGGAACGCTGCCACCAGAAGAGCGGCGAACAGCAACGCCGCTGACGAACGTCCATAGACGGCTATACCCAGGAGCCCAAGAAACCAACCTACATTCTGAGGATTTCGGCTGTAGCGATAAGGTCCGGTTGTGATGAGCTTGTCCATGCGCCGGCCCGAAATGCGGGCGAGGGACCGGAACTCCCAGACGGCGGCAAAGACGACGACAGCCCCCACGACGATGAGCACGCCTCCGAGGCGGTGCGTCGAAATTTCCGATAACGGCATCGGCCATAGACGGGCGATCGCCGCCCAAAGCACCGCCGCACCATGAACGATGTAGGTGAGCCAAACAGCTACCGACGTTGACCGGGTCAAGAGATCGTCTCGACGTAGATCAGTGCGAACGCGGTAGATCGAAATGGCAAGCAGGCCGAGCGCCACCGAAAACAATATCCAAGCGATCATGACGATCTACCGCCGTCCCCGCCCCGCGGACGAAGAAGCCGCAGCGCATTGAAGATGACTAGGAGCGAAACACCCATGTCGGCGGCGATCGCCGCCCAAAGCGATGCGTACCCTGCAAAGGTCAAGAATACGAAGAGGACTTTGATTGCAATCGAGACGACTATGTTCTGCTGGATGATGCTGAGCGTGCGTCGAGAATGCCGGATCAGCCACGGCAGCTTGGAAAGATCGTCCGACATTAAGGCGATGTCGGCAGCTTCGATAGCCGCGTCGCTTCCCGCCGCCCCCATAGCGATCCCTACGGACGCGCGAGCCATAGCGGGCGCATCGTTCACGCCGTCTCCAGCCATCGCCGCTGCGCCATGCTTGTTGACAAGCTCTTCGACGAGGCGCACCTTGTCTTCGGGCAGCAACTCGGCATGGAATTCATCGATTCCCGTGGCCTGGGCGATCGATGCGGCAGTCTCTGCGTTGTCGCCTGTCAGCATGACGAGGCCCTGCACTCCCAGAGACCGCAACTCGGAGACGACGGAAGCGGCCTCGGGGCGGATCATGTCGCTCAAAGCGATCAGGCCGCACACATGCGATTCGTTACCCACCGCGACCACCGAGGCGCCCGCTCGCGACAATTCGACGGCCTGTGCATGAACATCAGGCGTTTCCTGGCCGCGCTCTTCAAGATAGCGGTGCGAGCCCAGCCAGAATTCTCGCCCGTCGAATCGACCGACGGCTCCTTTGCCCTGAAGAATTTGGAAATCGCTGACTTCGCCGACTGGCACGCCGCGTCCTGCGGCGTACTCGACGATCGCTCGGGCCAGCGGATGATTGCTGTGCGCCTCCAGCGCCGCCGCCCGTTCGAGGAGATCGTCCTCCGAGTGACCATTGAGCGGAACGACCCGCGCAACCCTCGGACGTCCTTCGGTCAGCGTTCCGGTCTTGTCGAACGCGATTGCTCGAATCTTGGCCGGCGCCTCCACATAGGCGCCGCCTTTCACGAGCACGCCGTTGCGGGCCGACGCGGCGAGTCCCGCCACGATGCTCACCGGCGTCGAGATGACCAACGCGCAAGGGCAGCTAATCACCAACAGGACGAGCGCGCGATAGAGCCATTCCGACCACAGCCCGCCCAGCAGTAGAGGCGGCACGAGGAAGACTGCGATCGCCAGAATCAGAACGGCGGGCGTATAGATCCGCGCGAAGCGTTCCACCCAGCGCTCCGTTGGCGCCCGCCGGCTTTGCGCCTCGGAGACCAAGCGGATGATGCGAGCCAGCGTCGTCTCATCGGCGGGCTTCGAAGAGATCACGTCGAGCGTTCCGTCGCCGTTGACCGTTCCGGCGAAGACTTCGGCGCCTTGTTCTTTCAGTACGGGTCGGCTCTCGCCGGTAATCGGCGCTTGATTCACTTCGCTGGCGCCTGCCGCGACAGTGCCGTCGAGAGGGATGCGCTCGCCGGGCCGCACGCGAAACTTCGTTCCAGGAGGCGTCTGTTCGGGAGAAGTGTCCCGGATGGCGCCGTCGGCGTCGAGTACGCGGACCACAGGCGGCGTCAGATCCAGCAAGGCCTCCACCGCCCTTCGCGCACGTCCGACGCTCCAACTTTCGAGCAACAAGGAGACTGAGAACAGGAAGTACACCGCTCCCGCCTCAAACCATTCACCGATACCGATGGCGCCGACTACGGCGACCGTCATCAGCAGATTCATGTCCGGTGAGAAGCGGCGGAGTGCGAACCACGCCCGGGGAAGAACGAACCAACCCGCTGCGACGGCGGCTGCGAGATAAAACCCTTTCGAGGCGACTGGCAGGTCGTGCCGAAAGCCAGCTAAAAAGCCGCCTCCCGTGTAGACGTTCCAGAGAAAGCCAAGGGCGAGGAAGATCCCGCTCACTACGGTCGTTATGGTTCGACCGTGCAGAACCCAGAGGCCGTCTTGCTCAGCGGCGTCCGCGTCGCGCGACCACGGCTCGGCGCGCATCCCGGTGCGCGCGACCGCCGCAACCACTTCATCTGACCGGTCCTCGTCGCACTCGGCCACGGTCATCTTGGCGTTCAATATGTCGAACGTCAGGTTGCCTTCGCCGCCCACAACGGGCCCGACCGATCGCTTGAGGACGGCGACCTCCTCGGCGCAGTCCATCCCCATGATCTTGAACTGCCGCCGGTTCCGATCGGTCGCTTTCACGGGCTTTGTAACCTCGTCAACTCTGACTCGACGCCGGGCAACCGTTGCGAAATGAGCTCGACTTTCCAATCCATGCCTTCTCCTATAGTGCGGTGGCTTCCGCGGGCTCCCGGTAGATGAGCAGTCGCAAAGCGTTCAGCACGACAACTACGGTAGAACCCTCGTGGAGCGCGACCGCCGGACCAATGCCGAGACCAAGAATGGCTGCCGGCACCAGGAAAGCCACCATTCCCAGGCTGAGCCACAGGTTCTGGCGGATAATCTGGCTCGTGCTGCGACTAAGCCCAACTGCGAACGGCAATCGGCGCAGATCGTCGGCCATCAGAGCGATGTCCGCAGTCTCAAGAGCTACGTCGGACCCTGCCGCTCCCATCGCAATGCCAACCGTGGCATTAGCCATCGCCGGGGCGTCATTGACGCCGTCACCGACCATTCCCACGCCGCCTTGTTTACTGAGACTCTTGATCGTCTTGACCTTATCGTCCGGCATGAGGTCGCCAAGGGCTGAGAGTGTTTGCATCGCGGGCGGGTTTTG
>CAZYOX010000158.1:6725-9937 GCA_964649285.1 uncultured Bryobacterales bacterium
GAGGTCGCCAAGGGCTTCACCCAGACCAACCTGTGAAGCGACCGCCGACGCAACGCGCTGATTGTCCCCGGAAATCATGACCATGCGCTTGATGCCAAGCTTTCGGAGACGGGCGATCACCTCCGCCGCTTCGCCACGCGGAGAATCCATTAACCCGAGCACGCCGAGGTAACGGTCCCCGACGCGAACGAGCATGGTCGTGCGGCCCCGTTCCTCGAGACCAAGGACGGCTCCAGTCACATCCTGCGGCGGAGGCTCGCCCTCGACCTCGGCGAATAGATCCTTCTTGCCGATGTGAACGACTTGACCGTCTACCAATGCTCTGACACCCCGTCCCGTAATACTCTGAAGCTCCGATGCGGACGTCACGGTCTGCACGCCGATACGTTCCATGCCACCCTTAACGACGGCCGCAGCCAGCGGGTGATCGCTAAGCTGCTCGACGGCTACCGCGATGCTGAGCAGCTCTGACTCGTTGACGCCCTCGCGAGGAATCACGTCGACCAGCTTCGGACGTCCTTCGGTGAGAGTGCCCGTCTTGTCGAAAGCGATCGAGCGAAGGCGGCCAAGGTCTTCGAGCGGCCGACCTCCCTTGACGAGGACGCCTCCGCGGCCCGCGCAAGCTACCGCGCTAAGGACGGCGCTCGGAGTTGCAATGGCCAACGCGCAAGGGCTTGCGGCAACCAGCACCGCCAAAGCCCGGTAGAGGCTTGCCGTCCAAGGCTCCTCGATAATAAGCCAGGCGAACGCGAGAAGGGTGGCGAGGAGTAGGACACCTGGAACGAAAAACCTCTCAAACTTATCAGTGAACTGTTGGGTGGGAGACTTTTGGGTTTCGGCTTCGCTCACCATCTGTACCACCCGGGCGAGGGTGGTGTCCGTTGAGCGCTTGCTGACCACTATGTCGAGCGCCCCGCTCCCGTTCAGAGTCCCGGCAAACACTCGGTACTCGGAGCCCAACGACTCCGCGTCGCTCATGGCCGCCTCAACGTTCTCAACCGGCTTCTTGTCGACGGGCACGCTCTCGCCGGTCACCGGCGACTGATCGACGCTCGATTCGCCGTTGCTCACAAAGCCGTCCGCGGGGATTCGCTCGTTGGGCTTGACGACCACCGTGTCCCCGACGACAAGGTCTTCGACGGGAACCTGCTGCACCTCGTTGGCCCGGCGCACGCTCGCGGTTTTGGGGGCATATTCGCCGAGGGCGCGAATCGCCTGCCTCGCCCTGCCCATCGCATATTTCTCAAGAGAGTGTCCGATGTTGAAGAGGAAAAGGAGCAAGGCGCCGTCGGCGACTTCTCCGATCGCCGCCGCTCCGATCGCCGCTGCGAACATGAGAGAGTCAATCTCAAATCGCTGCTGCCTCAGATTGCCCCATACATCACGCGCAGTGAAGGCTCCGCCCACAAAAAAGGCCATCCAGAAGCAGAAGGGGACGACCCAGTCCGGAATGCCCGAAAAAGCGTAGGCCAGCCAGCCCAGCCCAATCAAGACTCCGCAGAAGGCGGCGGCAGGCAGCTCGGCGCGCTCCACGAGCGGGTCTTCCTCCTGAGTCTCTCTCTGTTCGGGAGGAGGCGGTGGGGAAAGGCGCTTCCGCATGCGAACGCCGGCGGATTCAATTGCGCGTTGAAGCTGCTCCTCGGTAGTCGCATCCCGATCGAATTCGACTCGAACCTTGCCGTCGGCCGAAAATTCGGCGTCGAGGACGCCCGCTATCCCGCCAATGCGCTCACTCAACCGTCTGGCACGCCGGGGCGTCGTGGTCTGAGCTTCGAACAGCCGGTGTCCGTAGCGGCCCGCGAGTTCCGCGCCGGCCTGCTGGACCAGTGTTCGGACGCGGCCGGGAGAGACAACGTCCGGGTCGAAATGGACGCAAAGCCCATCTACGCTGGAATCGGCCTCGACCAGATGCGCCCTCTCTACGCCCTCCTTCGACTCCAGGAGATCCCGCAGACGAACAATACAACTCTCACATTCCGCCTGTCCCTCGGGGAGGGACAAAGCTAGCCGAAGACGAGACCCACCGTCCCGCGAGTTGCGCACCTGCTGGCTGTCGGCTTCCTTCATGTGCCTCCTCCTACGCTCTCCACTCCTCCCTCCGCTTTGCCTTCAAGCCAACTGTAGATCGCCGGAAGTACAAGTAGCGTTAGCAGCGTCGACGTTACTAGACCGCCGATCACGACCGTCGCCAGCGGTTGTTGAACCTCCGCCCCGGCTGTCGTCGAGAGCGCCATGGGAATAAACCCGAAGCTGGCGACAAGCGCCGTCATCAGCACGGGACGCAAACGAATCTCCGCACCGTGGAGGGCCGCCTGTTCGGGAGCCTGCCCCTCCTCGCGCATCTGGTTCACATAGCTCATCAGGACAACGCCGTTGAGAACGGCGACGCCGAACAACGCGATGAACCCGACGCCCGCCGAGATGCTGAAAGGCATGCCTCGGAGGAACAGGGCCACGATTCCGCCCGTCGCGGCTAGCGGCACATTCAGGAAGATGATTCCCGCCATCCTGACGGAGCGGAAAGTCGTGTAAAGGAGGGTAAAGATCAGGAACAGGGCCAGGGGGACAACAATCGCTAGACGATTCGAAGCCTCCCGGAGATTCTCGAACGTTCCGCCGTAGTCGATGTAGTAGCCGGTGGGCAGTTCCACCTGGCTATCAATCGCTCCTTGGACGTCCGTCACGAAGCTGGCGAGGTCTCGACCGCGGACGTTAGCCTCGACCGTAATCCGTCGATGAATGTCCTCTCGACTAATCTGTGCCGGCCCATCCTCCGTCCAGATGTCCGCAAGTTGGCTGAGAGGGATGAAACGGCCGCGCGGATCGGCCACTTTGAGCTGTTTGATCCGTTCCACTGCGTCGCGATCTGACGCTTGAAATCGCACTTGCAGAGGAAATCTTCTTTGCCCCTCCAGCACTTGGCCGACCGTCCTTCCACCGATGGTTTCGATCGTCGCCAGCACTTGCGAGGCGTTGATTCCGTATCTGGCAATCTGATCGCGTCGAACGCGAACACGCAAGAACGGCAGTCCTGCGGTCTGCTCGACCTTCACCTCCGCTGCGCCAGACACTCCTCTCGTCACGCGAGCGATTTCTTCGGCCGTCGTGCGAAGCTGATCCAAGTCCTCGCCAAAGAGCGTTATGGCGAGTTCCGATCGTACGCCTGCGATCAACTCTTGGACACGCAACTCGATGGGTTGAGAGTAGCTGAA
>CAZYOX010000159.1:0-9827 GCA_964649285.1 uncultured Bryobacterales bacterium
CGCGCCGCCATACTGCTGCAGCAGGCCCAAGAGTCGCGCGACCCCAGCGTTGCCGAACAGGCTCGCGTGCAACTCCAACTCATTCGCGAAGAACGCTCGGCGCCGTTGCGCGAGATGGGCGAGAAAAGCTTGCAGAGGAGCTATCTGCGCGATGCCCAACGGCAGTTCGCCGAAGCTTATGCGGCAAACCCTAGCGACTACATTGCGGCGCTGAAACTAGGCGTCGTCTACAACCTGATGCAACAAGACCGCGAAGCCATTGAGTGGTTCCGCATTGCGACGGCGAGCGACGACCCAAGCATCGCGGAGCAGGCTTCGCGATCGTACGCCAACTTGGCGCCGCAATACCGCTTTGCGCGCACGACGGTTTGGATGTATCCGTTCTACTCGCGTCGCTTCAGCACGGTGTTCGGCTACGCGCAAGCGAAGACGGAGTTTCGCATTGGCGGCTCGCCGGTGAAGCCGTATGTCTCCCTGCGGCTGGCGGGCGACGCGCGGAGGCGCGCAGGCGGCGCTTCGCCGAGCTTGTTGTCGGAGAGTTCGTTGATTGTAGCCGTCGGCGCCAGCGCTCCGCTCAACCATGGCCTGACATTGTGGGGCGAGGCGGGAGAATCGTTCAGCTATCTCGGCGTTACGCCGGAGGGCGTGCCGCGCGCTACGCCCGACTATCGCGGCGGCGCGAATTGGTTTCGCGCGCGAGGCGCCACTCTAGGCGGCGACGAAGCAGGGGCATTCTACGAGGCCAACGTCGATGTTGTCTATGTGAGCCGCTTCAGCGACGACGTATTGGCCTACTCCCAGTTCCGTCCTGGCTACCGACTGCCCAATAGCGGTTTGTTGCGCTCGCAGCTTTACTGGAACTGGAACGTCACCGCGGACACGAGCCGCGAGTACTGGGGTAACTACGTCGAGACGGGGCCAGGCTTCAAGCTGCGCGTGCCGGGCATTGCGCCGCCGATGAATTTCTCGGTCGACTTCGTGCGTGGCGTGCATCTGTCGAATCGCGGAAACGAGCGCGGGCCCAATTATTTCGATCTGCGCATCGGCCTCTGGTACTCGTTCACACGCTGATGGGACGCGTGGGCGCACTGCTGGCGCTGTGGTGCGTGACGCTTGCCGCGCAACCGAGTCATCTCATCCACGTCGCCGAACCAGAACGCTGGCACGCTTTGCTGGGGACGTTGAGTCTTGAGGCGACGACGGAGGCCGAGCCGTTCAGCATTGTCGTCGGCGGCGATGAGCAGCTCGGCGTTGCGGAGACGGGCGAGACGCTGCGTGTGGCTTCGGTTGTGGACACGCACGACCCCGATCTTGAAATTTTCTGGGCGGAGCCGGTCGAAGTTCCCGTTTACGCGTTGCCCGCTAATGCCAAGGTTTTCGCGAAAGAGCGCCATGGCGGCGCGCCCTTACTTGCAGGCATCGGCAAGACGTTGTGGTTGGCCCTGCCGCCCGGGGACGCAGGCTACGAACGCTTCCCGTATCTGCTGCAGGCGCTGACGGACCTGGGCGTTGCGCCGCCGTTTCGCGGCGACCGGCTGTGGGCTTTTTTTGATTCGTCCTACCGGCTGCGGGCCGACGCGGACTACCTCGCGCGGCAATGGAGAGCAGCAGGCATCATCGGACTGCATGTCGCCGCTTGGCACTACTACGACGCAGACAAAGAAAAGGCCGCCTATCTCAAGACGTTGATCGAAGCCTGCCGCCGCGAAGGCATTTTGGTTTACGCCTGGCTGGAGCTGCCGCATGTGAGCGAAGCGTTTTGGGAAGCGCGCCCGGAATGCCGTGAGAAGACGGCAACGCTGCAGGACGCCAAACTCGACTGGCGCAAGCTGATCGACCTCACCGACGGCGCTTGCGCAGCGGCGGTCGAGACGGGCGTGGAGCGCCTGCTGCGGACCTTCGACTGGGACGGCGTCAATTTGGGCGAGCTGTATTTCGAGTCGCTGCACGGTCCCGATGATGCGGCGCGCTTTACGCCGATGAATGAGACCGTGCGCGTGGAGGCTGCAGCGGTGATCGGCTTCGATCCGATTGAGCTTTTCGATGTGCAGGGTCCGCGCCATTGGGCGAAGCAGCCCGCCGCGTGGAAGGCTTTTGTCGACTATCGCGCCGGGTTGGCGCTGCGGCTGCAGCAACACTGGCTAGGCACACTGCGCGCGGCGCTACCCGAAGGAGACATCGTCGTGACCCAGATCGACGATCAATTTGACCCGCGCATGCGGGAACTGCTGGGCGCGGACGCAGCCAAACTGCTCGACAAAGCCGACGACTTTACGCTGCTCATCGAAGATCCAGCGCCGTTGTGGTCTCTTGGGCCCGAACGCTACCCCGAGATCGCCCGGAGCTATAAGCCGCTCACCGATTCGCCGGCGCGGCTGGCGATCGACATCAACATCGTGGAGCGCTACCAGCAAACCTATCCGACGCGTAAACAAACGGGCGGTGAGTTGCTTCAGCTCGTCGACCGTTCGTCGCGCTCGTTTTCTCGCGTGGCGCTCTATTTTGAGAACTCCATCTCGCCGGCAGATCTCGCGCTGTTACCTCAAGCGGCCGCTGGCGCGGAGCTGGTCGATGCCGCGGCAGATGGGCTCGTTGTCGAATCGCCGCTGCCGTTCGGCGTTCGCTGGACGGGCTTCGCACAAGTCGATGGAACAGTTTGGCCCGTGGCAGATGCGAATACTGTTTGGCTGCCCGCGGGACGCCATGAAATCACGCCCGCGGCCGTCCCGCCGCCGGGGCGAATCTTGCGATTTGCCGGCGAGTTGCTTGCCGCGGAGGTTGCTGATCAGACGGTCAGCGTTCGCTACGAGTCTACTTCGCGGGCCATCGCCTTACTTGACCGCCGGCCCGCGCAAGTCGCGGTGGACGGGTCAATGATCGTGCCCGATCTCGTCGCCGCTCCACGACATTGGTCGCTGCGGCTGCCTCGCGGCAGTCACACCGTCGCCCTCTCGTTCTAACGGCTTTGTTACGATACCTTCACAGATGGCGGGTGAAGTCCAGGAAACGGAACTGACAGGGACGCCCGAGATCCCCAACCGGCTTTTCTTCCGCATCGGCGACGTGGCCGAACTCGCCGGGCTTGAGGCCTACGTGCTGCGCTACTGGGAAACGGAGTTTCCCGTGCTCAGGCCAAAGAAAACTTCTAACGGCCAGCGACAGTACCGGCGCAAGGACGTCGAGGTCGTTCTCGAAATCAAGCGGCTGCTCTACGACGAAGGCTACACGATCGCCGGGGCGCGCAAAGCGCTCAAAGACAAGTCGCGCACGAGGAAGACGCGCGCGGTCGCGCCGAGGCGCGAGGCTCAGGGCGCGCTGTTCGCCGATCCCAGCATCGAGACGATCGAAATGGTAAAGAAGGAACTTCGAGAGATCCTCACTCTGCTCCGTTAAGCCGCCCCCATGCCGCGTATTCTTATCACGAACGACGATGGGATCTCTGCGCCCGGCATTCGCGCGTTGGAAGCGTCTCTGACGCGCATCGGCGACATTTACACCGTGGCGCCGATGTATGAGCAAAGCGCCGCGAGCCGGCACATTACGTTGAGAAAGCCGTTCCGCTATGAGACGCACGGCAAGAACCGCTACGCAGTCGACGGTACGCCCGCCGACTGCGGCATGATGGCGCTGACGCTGCTGCTCGGCTTTAAACCGGATCTGGTCGTGTCCGGTATCAACAACGGTCCGAACCTGGGCGAAAACGTTTACTACTCCGGCACGGTCGCCGGCGCGGCTGAGGGCGCCAAGTACGGCATCCCGGCGATCGCCATGTCGGTCAACCAGCGCGTCGATATCGACTACGGCCCAGCGGCTGATTTCGCCATGAAGATCGCGCAGCAAACGCTCGAACACGGCTTACCCACCGGTATTGCGCTCAACGTCAACGTGCCGTACCCGTCGTATAACGGCGTCGCGATCACGCGTCAAAGCGGGCGCCTTTCGCGCAACTTGATGATCGAGACCCAAGATCCCTACGGCCGTCCCTACTACTGGATGCATGAAGAAATTCCGATGCATGACGCCGAGCCCGGTAGCGACTACGCCGCGGTGCGAGACGGCAAGGTGTCGATTACGCCGCTACGCTTCGACCACACCGCGCACGACTTGATCGAGAGCCTCAGGGGTTTCGAAGAATAGGCAAGCCGCTAGGGTCCGGCCGCCGTTTCGATGCGGTTCGTTCGCCACTCTAAACGGCGTCCGTCGCTCGATACCGTTGACGCGCCGTCGAGGTCGGTTCTCAAGAGGGATACTCGGAGGCGCTGCAATCGCTTCAGAACCTCGGTATGCGGATGGCCGTACAGGTTCTCGAAGCCTGCGGAGACGACGGCCACGGTCGGTTTGGCGGCCCTGAGCAGTTCGTCGGATGCGGAATTGCGGCTGCCGTGGTGCGGTACTTTCAGCACGTCCGCGTGCGTGTCGGCGAGGCGTTGCAGCAGATACTGCTCGCCATCCGCTTCGATATCTCCGGTAAGCAAGAAGCGATGCTCGCCGTAGTCGAAGGCCAGCACCAACGATTGGTCATTGCGTTTGGGGCAGTGCGCGCAGACTTGGGCAGAGATCTTCGCCGAGCCTAACGCGAAGGAATCGCCGCTGCCCAGGAAGCGAACGTTTATACCTGCCCTGTGCGCAGCCGCTAACAGCGAGCGAAACTCAGCGCTGAGCACGATGCGCGGCAGCCAGAGTTCGTGCGGCGCAAACCGGCGCATGACTGCCGCCGCTCCGTCAATGTGGTCGGCGTCGGCGTGGGTAATCGCCAGAAACGCGAGGCGCTTGATTCCACGCGAACCCAGGTAGGGCGCAACGATCCGTTCGCCAACATCGAAAGACGAGGGCTCGTCGCTCTCGAAATTCGGGAATCCGCCCGCGTCCACCAACCCTGCTTGGCCGTCGGGCAAACCCACTAGCAATGCCTCGCCTTGACCGACGTCGATGGCCGTCAGCTCAAGCCGCTCTGCCGCGAGTTCGGGTGGAGCCGGGGACGCCGCGATCAGCAGCCAACAAACCACGGCCGAGAGGCCAGTCGTCCACATCCATCGGCGACCTTTGCCGATCGCCCAGGCGAACAGAGCGCAAGACAGCAAGGAGGCCGTCATCGTAAGCATTCCCGGCGGCGGAATTGCATATTGCAAGCCCTCCCAGCGCGAAACCGCCTCCACCGAGGCCGCCAATAGACCAGCGGCGCCTGTCGCGATCCGAAACAGGGGTAGGAATCCGGTCGCCACAGCCGCAAAGCCAACTGGGGTAATCACGGCCAACAGCGGAGCGGCGGCCAGATTGGAGATGGGCGCGGCCAACGCCAACTGCTGAAAGTGATAAGCCAATGGCGCCGCCAACGCCAAGGTAATCGCAGCGGAAACGATCAGTCCTGAAACCGCCGCCCAGCTAATTCTTACCGGACCCAGTAGCGCTAGGGCAAGCCATCGCGGGTTTAGCTGGACAAGGCGGCTGAGCGGATCCATCCAATCGCGCAGGGCCACGCGGCGGGCGGCGATTTCCGGCGGCAAGCGCAGGTCGCGATCCCGGTTCCAAATGTCCCGCAACACTTGCTGCCTGGGACGCACGATCCGCTCGGCCAAGGGCGCCCCGATCCCCGCAATCGTCGCCACCGAAAGGAACGACAACTGGAAGCCGGCATCCGCGATCCAATCGGGCTCCCAGCACAGGAACGCCAAGGCCACGCCACAGATCACGTTGAGCGATTGCCGCCGCCGATACACAGCCGACGCCGTCAGATAGGCTGCCAGCATCCATGCGGCCCGCGAGACCGGCAACTGCGAATCGAGCAGCAGCGCATAGCCAAATGCGGTCGCCGCGCCCATCGACCAGGCGAGCCCTATCGGCAGCCCCACGGCACGGATCAGGCCAATCACCAACATGGCCAGCAGCCCCACGTTCATGCCCGAAACGACCAACACGTGGTACGCTCCGCTCATTTGAAACTGCGACTTGGTCTCGTTGTCGAGACCACGCGCCTCTCCCAAGGTCATCGCCCGTACGATCTCCGCATCGCGGCCGCCTTGGGAGCCTAACCGGGCCTCTAGCTGGTCGAAGCGCTTTCGCAGAGCCAAACGTATGGTCCACATGCACGCCTCGAACCATCCGCCGCGGCGGCCCTCGCCTGCCAGCAGCGGCGTGCCTGCGCGGACCGATGCGGTTAGGTAAACGCCCTGTGAGGCCAGCCAGCCGACGCGGTCGAATGCTCCAGGGTTGCCGTAGTTGCGGACTGTGCGGACCTGCGCCAGAAATTCCAGCGGCGTACCGTAATCCAGGGCCAATGGCGGGTCATCAGGCCCGCGGTCCACGGTGACCAAGATCCCACCCGATGTCCGGCGCCCCTCAAAGACAGACTTCGCCTCAAGAACGAATTGGTCGCCGTAATCCAACGCCTCCGGAGGGCGCCGGACCCACCCGCCGAGCCTGATCGTGCGCTGCTCCGGCGTCAGTTTGTCCCGCAGCGCCAAGTCAATGCGGTCCGCAGGCAACGGTTGCTCCAGGCTGCCCGCAGCCAAGCCGGTCAGTCCGAAGGCAAAAACCAACGCCGTCAACCCGGCACGCCAACTTGGCGCCCAGAGACCGATAAGTCCCAGTCCCGCCAGCGCGGCGGCGGCGGCAAAAGCTTGGTTAGAGTCGAAGGCGACGAGGCGGGCCGCCCAAATGCCGCAAGCGAAAGCTGCCAGCGGCGCGAGCAAGGGGATCCGCACGGATCTGGGCCTATCTTACCCGAAGGACGATTGGGTAACCGGAGGCCGTTCTCCGGCGCCTTGTAGGCAGGCCCTCAAAAGTAGGTCTAATCTAAAGGCAAGTCTTGCGTTTCCGCCGCCGACATTTTCTCTTTGTGCTCGCCTTGGCCTCCGCTCTGACGGTTTGGAGCGCCGAGCCGTTCGAATTCACCTGGTCGCAGTGGCGCGGACCCAATCTGAACGGCTCCAACCCGACGGCCCGAAACCTTCCCGTTACCTGGAGCGCTACCGAGAACGTGGCTTGGAAGGTGCCCATGCCCAGTTGGAGCGCGGCAACGCCGGTCATCTGGGGCGACACGGTCTTCGTAATCTCGGCGGAGGAGGGATTCGACGGTTCGAAAGGCAGCGAGAAAAATAAGATTCTCTTGCTGGCGATCAGCCGCAAGGCAGGGGCGATTCTGTGGCAACGGGTAATCGGCTCCGGCAACCAGACGTTCAGGAAGCAGAATCTAGCCTCTCCATCGCCCGTCACCGACGGTCGTTATGTTTGGTCCATGACTGGCTCCGGCTTCTTGTACTGCCACGATTTCAGCGGCAAAGAGATCTGGTCCCGCGCTTTACAGGCAGATTTCGGCCGTTTCGGACTCAATCACGGCTACGCCTCGTCGCCGCTGCTGTACGGCCGCAAGCTGTACTTGCAAGTGCTGCACGGCATGAACACCGACGCTCCTTCCTACGTGCTGGCCATCGACAAAGTCACAGGCGAGAATATCTGGCGCGTCGCGCGACCGACCGATGCCGTTTTTGAATCGCCCGATAGCTACACGACTCCCACGATCGCGATCGTCCGCGGCAAGCCGCAGCTGGTTGTGCTTGGCGGCGATTACGTCACCGGACACGACCTTGAAAGAGGTAACGAGATCTGGCGGATGGGCGGCTTGAACCCCGAGCACCAGCGTTTCTACCGCACGATCGCCTCACCGTTGACGATCGGCGACGTCGTTTACGCCTCCAGCACGCGCGGCAAGCCCTTCATCGCCTTTCGAGCGACGGGAACCGGCATGCTGGACTCCTCGGCAGTCTTATGGAAAAACGAACTGGGTCCCGACGTCCCTACGCCGGTCACCGACGGGAAGCGGATCTTCGTGGTCAACGACCGCGGCATTGTCGTTGCCATCGACGCTCCGACCGGACGCATACGGTGGAATCGGCAGCGTATCGAGGGAGGGGCTTACAGCGCGTCTCCACTGTTGGCTGACGGCAAGATCTATGCAGTCAACGAAGAGGGCACGACCACGGTCCTCTCCGCAGGGGAAGACTTCCGAGTACTCGGAGTCAATCGTCTCGACAGCCGCACCCTTTCCAGTCCCGTGGCCGTCGGCAACCAACTGTTCATCCGAACCTCCGAGGCACTATACTGCCTAGCAAAGAAATAGCGTCTAGGCTGATGCTATTGTCCTGGGAGAATCCATCATGGCCGAAGACCTCCGACTAGGAGATGTTATCGACGACCACTGCTCCAAGTGCCGCCTAGTGACCAACCATTCGGTCGTCTCGATTGTGGACGGGACGGTCGCGAGAACCCAATGCCGCACCTGCGGTAGTGAACACAAGTATCGGCAAGCTAAGGGCGGAAGGAAAAAATCGGCGAACAAGGCGGACTTGTTCGCCGAGGTGCTCTCGAAGATCGATTCCTGAGGGTGAAACCATCGCCACAGACTTGGCATCTAATGATGCTAGCGGGCTCGCCCATCTATCGGGCCAAGAGGAGAATTCAGATGAAGAGATTGCTTGCCGTCGCATCTGTCGGCATTTTTTTGGCATCCACGGCTCTTGCCGACACTCTTACGTTGAAAACTGGCTCCATCGTGGAGGGAACTTATCTCGGCGGCAATAGCCGGGACGTGAAATTCGTCAGCGCTGACGGAAGAGTCACTACCTATTCCGTCGAGAACGTTGCTTCGTTACGCTTTGGCGATACCGCAGCGACCCCTGCTCCGGCTCCCCGGCCGATCGCGGCGCCCCAGCCAGCTGCCGCGGCCCAACCAGCTGCCGCCTCAACGGCAACGATTCCTGACGGCACGGTTCTTACGATCCGTATGATCGATTCGATCGATTCCGACGTCGCCGCTGTCGGCGATCGCTTCCGGGCCAGCCTCGACGAGGCGCTCATCGTCAATGGCCGCGAACTCGCGCCGCGAGGAGCTGACGCAACGGTACAACTCGCTAAGGTTGACCAAGCCGGACGCATCGCCGGTCGCGAAGAGATCGCTATCGAGCTGGCTTCGGTAATGATCAATGGCCGCGAAACCGTGGTGACATCCAATTTCGCTGAACTTTCCTCCAAATCCAAGACGGGGCAGACCGCGAAGACCGCTGGCGGCGGCGCCGCGATCGGCGCGATCATTGGCGCTATTGCCGGCGGCGGCAAGGGTGCGGCAATCGGCGCTGGCATCGGCGCCGGCGCAGGTACGGTGTACTCGGCCACGCGCGGCACGAGCGTTAAGGTTCCGTCCGAAACCCTGCTGACGTTCGTTACTCGGCGCTAAGCAGAGAGAACAAAGCCAAACGGATCACAAGGGCGGGGCGCTCTCAACGGGGCGCTCCGCCCTTGGCACGTTACGGCTGCGATTCCATGCGCGCGGGCGCCCTTGCGCTATCCTCGTCGTTTCCCCGAAGAACCGTCGCCATGTCTAAACATCCCCAGCAAGCCCATCGCAACCAGGAGTTCCTAAACGGCCCGGAGGCCCGGCCGCTACGCATCCTCGCGGAATACCTGGAACCCCGGGCCCGTTTGCGCCGCTTCAGCATCAGCGACACCATCGTGTTCTTCGGATCAGCCCGCTTCCAGGATCGCGAGACGACCCGAGCCATCGCCGCTGAGGCTACAACGCCAGAAGCCAAGAAGCGTGCCGAGGTGCTGTTGCGCGGCGCAGAGTACTACGAAGATGCCAGAGAACTTTCGCGTAGGCTCACGGAATGGTCGGAGGAGAACCGCGAAGCCGGACACCACTTCGTCGTCTGCACCGGCGGAGGCGGCGGCATCATGGAAGCCGCTAACCGAGGCGCCAAAGAGGCGGGCGGTGAGTCGGTTGGCTTTAACATCTCGCTGCCGTTTGAGCAGGAGCCAAACCCTTACATCACTCC
>CAZYOX010000160.1:0-4383 GCA_964649285.1 uncultured Bryobacterales bacterium
GATTCCAGTGGACGTACGAGGATGCGGGGGTCAACTTGCGCGCGCTCACGCAGGAGCGTCGCGCATTCTGGGTTGAGGCTTTCTATCACGCTCGCGCACAGTTCCCAGTTGTCGTAGGTCTGCGCTTTCAGAGAGTCGATTGCCGCTCCAAGAGTCTCAGTAGAGATCTTGTAGACGGGCATGACGATGCTGAACTTGGGCCGATAGGCCAGAGCGTTCGCCAAGCTGGCCTGCGCCTTCAGATCCTCGTCCGAAGGTTCGTTTGTCTCGATCCACGCCGCGTAGTCCCAAGCGGCCCTCTTCGCCGCGGCTTTCTCTAACCGGCGCAAGGCGAGGCGCGCAGTGCGCTCCCAGCTCCGAAAAAGACTCGGGTGTTGCACACGAAGTCTGTCCAGCCACGAGCGGTACTGGCTGATGATTTGCCAACCGAGGCTGCTTTGAATGTCTTCGAGCGTGTCCGAAGCCTCCTGAAACCGGGCCTCCAACGCAGCCGTTGAGGCCAACCGAACGGTCATCCGACGCGATTCCGCGCGCAACTCCATGATCTGAACGAACATCTCCAGCGCGTTATCCGCCGAGGGCGGGGGACTGCGGCGTACGATGAACGCATGATCCGCGAGAAAGAGCGCGTCAGATTCGGCGGGAGGATAGAAACCGTGCTTGGCGAATGCCCGCAGCCAATAGATCAACGGATGTACGTTGATGTGCGTCGGATCGACGAGAGTAGCATCGGGCGTCGAAGAGAAAACGATCACGTCGGTGACGGCCGTCAAATTCTCGATAGCTCGCAGTGCATCGGCTTCTTCCATGTGCTCCAGCACTTCGATACAAGTGACCAGGTCATATGGCCCGCCCGCGATGGGCTCGGTGAGCGAAGCGCGGCGGCAGAACTGCTGAATGTTTGGATATACCTGAGAGATCGCGTAGGCCGAGAAGTCGATGCCGAAGGACTCCACGCCCTTTTGGCGCAGAACTTCCACCAGAAGGCCCCACGCGCAACCGGCGTCTAGAGTTTTCTTGGGTGCGAACTGCTCGACTAGGCAGTCAGCGACGTGATTGAAGAAGTTAAACCACCGGGGCGACCGCTCGTAGTAGCCCGAATAATACTGCTCCCCATAGTCTTCCGATAAATCGCCCGCTGCCAACTCTTCATCGTACTCGATGCCGATGGGGGAACAAGGAGCGTCATCGGCTATTCGTCGCCCGCGCAACGGAAGCCGAGATTGTTGAGTCCGGAGTCCGGTTCAGTCATCATCCGCGAAGCCACACGGTAGCCTCTGCAATAGTTGGAACTGCACAGCCAGCTTCCGCCCCGTTGCACTTTTTCCCGGCCCTGGCGCGGTCCCGGAGGGTTGCGCACCGGCGAACCCCGGTAGTAATTCGGGTCATACCAATCGTTGACCCATTCCCACACATTGCCGGCGACGTCGTAGAGCCCATAGCCGTTCGGAGCGTAGCTCTTCACCGGGGCAACTCCGGGGAAACCGTCCGCCGCATCCTCGTGATGGGGAAACTCGCCTTGCCATGTATTCGCCTGGTGCTTGCCGCCGGGCGCGAACTCGTCCCCCCAGGGGTAAGCGGCCTCTTGTTTGCCGCCGCGTGCCGCATACTCGAACTCCGCCTCCGTCGGCAACCGCTTGCCTTTCCAAGTGCAGTAGGCAACCGCGTCGGTCCACGATACATGCACTACCGGTTGGTCAGGGCGTTCGGCGATGCTGGAGATGCCGCCCTCCGGATGCCGCCAGTCGGCTCCCTCCACTAGCGTCCAGCGCTCCAACTTGGGAGAGAAGACGCCGGCATTGCCGATCTGTTCCGCCGTAGTGACGTAAGCGGTGGCCTCGACGAACTTGGCGAACTGGGCGTTCGTCACCTCCGTCTCATCCATCCAGAAGGAATCTAGCTGTACGGGATGGGCTGGCCCCTCATAGGGGAAACCGTCGTTCGTGCCCATGACAAAATCGCCCGGGGGGATATGAACCATTCCCGTCTTGTCAAGAGGTTTGTTCGAGCAGGCCCAAGTGGCCAAAAACACGAAAATCACCAAGGCGCCGCGACGCACAGGGGTATTATAGGCAGCGATGAAGCACTCTAGTCACGTCACTCGCCGCCGCCTCCTTTCGGGGGCCGCCCTGGCCGGCTCGGCTTCCCTTGCGCCCGCGCAAGTCGACGGCCGCAGCCAACCCCAGCTTCTTCGCCGGCCCTTCCAACCCGCCGATGGGACCGCCGAGCGCGACTATTTTCTGTATGTGCCGACGGGCTTTTACACGGAGACAGGCCGGGAATGGCCCGTCATGTTGTTCTTGCACGGTAACGGGGAACGCGGCGACGCCAAGGAAGAGTTGGACTACACGCTGGTTCACGGACCCGTGAGCGAGGCCTGGATACAAGGGCGCGACCTGCCGTTTCTCATCATCCAACCGCAGTTGCCCTGGTACAGCCGGCGCCGTCCGCAGAATCCGCCGCAGGTTCCTGTGCGGCCGATCGACACCCCGCCCCCCGCGCGCAACGCAGGGAGGCGCAGCACCGAGCCGATGGCCCGCAAGGAATCAGGGGAGCCGCCGCGATGGGCCGAGCGAGGCACGCTGGAGGATGGCTGGGACCTCATTGAAGACGATCTGCTGAAGATGATCGACGAAACGCTCGCCGACTTTCGCGGCGACAGAGAGCGAGTCTACTGCACCGGCCTCAGCTACGGCGGCTTCGGTACTTGGTATATGGCCCAGACGCACCCGAAACGCTTTGCCGCCGTTGGCCCCATATGCGGCGCCGGCGACCCCAGGAAGATGCAGCCAATCGTAGATGCCAAGCTGCCGATTTGGATCCATCAAGGCGGCCGGGATCCGGTGGTCGCTGCCGAACACGTTCTGGCCTCGGCCCGCGCGCTCGAGGCCGCTGGACACCCCGAAGTCCGCATGACGGTCCACGAGGACCTGAGCCACAACGTCTGGACGCGCGTCTACGAAGGTGTTGATTTGTACGATTGGTTCCTGCGTCAGAGGCGTTCCGCCTAATCGAGGCCCGAATTTGTGTTCTGAAGCCGGGCCGACGCGATAGAATGGACGACGTTTACGGCGATGTCGCCGAGGAGGTTTTTAATGTCATTTCGGATGAACCGACGAGAGATGCTGGTGATGCTCGGCGCAGCCGCGGCAACGCAGGCACGCGCGGACGGAGGGCTGATCGAGACCACGCGAGTCGATCACGTGGCTCTGACGGTGCCCGACATTAAAAAGAGCATGAGCTTTTACCGCACGCTGTTTGGAAACGATGTCCTGAAGGACACAGGCAGCGAGCGGCGTTACCTAAAACTGGGTTCGACGTATGCGTCGATCTCCCCGGCTTCCGGCGCTAACGACAAGATCTTTATTAACCATTTTGCCGTTGGGGTAAAGAACTTTGACGCGGCCAAGACGAAGGCCACCCTGGAGAAGGCCGGCTTTAAGGTCACCCAGACAGGCTCAGATCTCTTTGTCGCGGACCCGGACGGCACGCGCGTTCAGTTTTCGGCGGACGAATCGTGGAAAGGGCTGAAGAACACGGCTCCGGAGCCCGGAAACGGCGCAGCGATGTTCCACTCGCACTTCATCAATCACTTGGCGATTCGCGTTTCCAATCGCGAGAAGTCACTCGCTTTCTACACCAAGCTATTTGGTCCGGTATCGGCGGGCGCAGATACGCCCAGGCCGCAAGTGAAGACCGGGCAATCGTTCCTCATCATTTACGAGCCGGAAGCCGGGCTGACCCCGGACGTCGACCACTTCTCCGTGCTCGTCGATGAGTTCGACAGCAAGGCGGCAGTGGCGAAGCTAAAATCGATGGGCGCCAAAGCCGACCTGTCCCGCAACGGAAGCCTGCCGGAGTTTTACGATCCGGACGGCATCCGGCTCCAAGTGCAGACGCCGCGACCGGCGTAGCGAACTGAGACGCGTTACGACTGGAGCATTCTTTTCTCCATACAGCTAGCTGAGTAAGCTAGCTGTATGGAACGCCCCGGCTCAGTCGCCGCCGTCGCCGCAAGAAATCAATTCTCGACGCTTCTCAATCGAGTGAGCTGTGGGGAAACCGTAACCATAACGAAGCGAGGGCATCGAAGCGATCGTCCCGGCCATCTGGCGCTATGAAATGGCCAATATCCTTTGGGTCGCTGTCCGCCGCGGACGACTCGCGGCTGCGGACGCCGAGCAACTGAGCAAGTGGATTGCCGCGCTTCCTATCTTGTGATCAGACTGGTTGCGGCCGCCAACGTCTCGGGCATTCCGTTGGAAACGTAGTTCCACCCTGCGAGACGACTTCGGAATCCCCACAAAAAAGCCCGGCGCTTGCGCGCCGGGCTTCGTCTGCTGAGACTGACCTGCGGCTTTGGACGAGGAGCCGCCTTCCCCT
>CAZYOX010000160.1:4393-9789 GCA_964649285.1 uncultured Bryobacterales bacterium
CCAATACCATTCTGCGCAACCCCGTCAACGTAGCGGTAACCCCGGTTTCCTCTTTCTTGGGCGCCGGTGCGTTGCCCAACTGAATCAGTTTCGGAGCGGGCGGCTCTTTGAGCACCTGCTCGCGATACATCCTCATCAACTTCGCTTCCTCTTCTTTCGTGAGGATCTTTCTGTTGGACTTGCCGCCGTTTACGACAGGGACTTCGCCCTTCGCTTGCGCTTCGGCCAGCTTGCGGTTCCGCTCGGCGATCTTCTCTTCGCGGGCGTTCTTGGGGCCTTCGAATTCCTGCTCGCCGCGAGCGACCATCGCCGGATCGAGCTTCAGCTTGTGGCTGAAGTCGTTCATTGGCACGCTCTTGCCTCCGGCGTAGATATTGTGACGGCCGTGCTCCTCATACCAGGTCGTCAACGTGGCGGTCATGTGCATCTTCTCGATGATGTTCCGCCAGCCAATGCCGGTGTTGTAAGCGCAGAACGAAATTTCGCCTTCCTGCGTGCCGTAGGGGATGACGCACATCTCCGTCCGGCGGAAGTCGTAGTTGAACAAGTCCTGGAACCACATGCCGGCAACGAACAGGAAGTTCCACGGGTCGTTACGGCGCGCCGTGCCCTTGCCGTAGTTCTTTCCGCTGAGCGCGAAGCTCTTGTCGAACTTCTTCAGCAGGTCGAACATCGAAAACTCCTTGGGAGCCTTCATCGGGTTGTAGTTCTTCAGCAGCGCCAACGCCAACTGCAGGTTGGTCTTCCACTTCGTGCGGCCCGAGTCGTTGATGCGGCGAATGTCTTGCGTCAACTGCGGGACGTTGATGAACTCCGGAACCGGAGCCATGTCCTTCGTCTTCTTGTTGATCATCAGCGCCGTACCGACGCCGCAGTTCGGGTGGCACCCGCAGGAAACCTGTCCCCACTCGGCAGCCGGTCCGTGCGCCAAGTCAGCGGCGTCCACGAAGGAACCCATGACCGAGATCGGGAACCAGTCGCGCGTCGGCTCGGACATGCCCAGCTGATTCTTCACATCGTGCGCCAGGTGAGACAGCGTGTAGCGCTGCTTCATGCGCCGGTCGTCCGTGATCTCTTCGTCGCGTCCCGTGAAGCTCACCGGCTGGAAGCTCAAGAAAGCGATCTTGCCGGGGTTCTCGCGGGCGAACTGAATGATCGGGCCGACCTCTTCGTTGTTGATGTTGTTAACGATCGTCGTTACCAGCACGATCTCGATGCCGGCGTCGTGCATGTTGTCGATCGCCTTCATCTTGACGTCGAACAAGTTGCCGATCTTACGGTGCGAGTTACGCGCATTGCCGATGCCGTCGAACTGCAAGTAGGCATAGCGCATGCCCGCATCGGCGGCCGCTTCGGCGAATTCGCGGCTCTTGGCGAACTCAATGCCGTTCGTCGCCGCCTGCACCGAGTTGTAGCCGATGGTGCGGCAATAGTTGACGGCCTTCAAGAAGAAGGGCGACATGGTCGGCTCGCCGCCGGAGAACTGCACGGACATCTGGCGGCGCGGCTTAGTGGAAATCGCGTTGTCCAGAATCGTCTTGATCTCGTCCCACTCCAACTCGTGGACGAAGCCGACCTGGTTGGCATCCATGAAGCACGGATCGCACATCATGTTGCAGCGGTTCGTCAGGTCGACGGTGAGGACCGCGCCGCGGCCGTACTTGACGGTCGACGACCCGTGATTGTGAATGTGCTCGTCGGCGTGCGCCTGAATGTCGCGGCCGGGGAACTGCGATTCGATGTGCTCCAAGAACGCGGAGTCGATCGCCATGATGTCTTCGATGCGTCCGTGGGTCGGGCACTCTTTGATCATCCAAACCTGGCCGTCGCGCTCGACAATCGACGCCGGGATCTCGCCGACCTTCTCGGACTTCAGAATGTTGTAATCGACCTCGCCGGCAATGATCTGCTCGCGGGCCTCGATGACGCACTTCGGACAAAGCGAGTCGGTCTTGCGCGGCCAGCCCAGCGGCGGCTTGGTTTTCTCCCACGACTTGAGGAGCGGCTTCTCGGACCAATTCGGCGTGAAGCTGGGGGTAGGGGCTTTCGTCGCGTCCAGATTACGAGCGAACTTCCACATGCCGCTGGCGACTTGTGTGATTCCCTTCTCGACGTATTTGATCGGTCTCGGCATTCTCTGCTTCCTTCTCCTTGGATCGCTCCAGACTTAGGGCGGCAGACACCTCGCCCGGAGACTATCAATGTCCCGAGAATACCGTCCGGTATTCCGGAAAACTACCAGGAAACGCCGAACTGCGAAAATCGGGGTGTGGACGGGCATATTTCGCAGGGAACGGGAACATCTCTTTTGGGTCGAACTCGTTTAAAAAGAGCAGTTTAACGTGAATTCCGCGTTCGTCAAGGAAGTCGCCCATGAGGCCGGATTTGAACTGTGCGGCATTGCACGCGCTGAGCCGACCCTCGAAGCGGCATTCTACCCCGAATGGCTGCGGCGCGGTTTCCACGGCAAGATGGGCTACCTGGAAGGCGTCCGCGGCGAAATGCGCGCCGATCCGCGTACGCTGTTGCCTTCGGCCCGTTCGGTGATATGCGTCGGCCAAGTCTACAACGCGCCGTACCGGTACTCGACTGAATCCGTCGACCACAGCGCCGGCTGGGTCGCGCGCTACGCCTGGGGGCGCGACTACCACGACACCATGAAGCAGCGCTTGCGCGAGCTCGTGCGACGTCTTGAAGAGCATGCGGAGTTCGAGTCGAAAATCTGCGTCGATACCTCCCCGCTGCTCGAACGCGCCTACGCACACCGCGCCGGCCTCGGCTGGATCGCCAAGAACACCTGCCTCATCAACGAGCAGACCGGCTCGTGGTTCCTTCTCGGCGAAGTCATCACCTCGCTCGAACTCGAAACCGACGAGCCGGCCCCCTGTCGCTGCGGCTCCTGTACCCGTTGCATCAATGCCTGCCCGACCGACGCCTTCGTCGAGGTCGGCGGCGACGGCCCAAGCCATGCGCTCGATGCGCGGCGCTGCATCTCCTACTGGACGATCGAACTCAAGGGCGAAATCCCCGAAGAGAACCGCGACGAGATCGGCCGCCACGTCTTCGGCTGCGACATCTGCCAAGACGTCTGCCCTTGGAATCGACCCGCCCGCGCTGCGACCACCGATGCTGCTGAGTTCCAACCCGCCAACGCTGAGCCCTCGCTCGCCGAACTCGCCTCCATGACGGTGGAAGATTTTAACCAGCGCTTCGCCGGCACGCCGATCCAACGCAGCAAGTACGCCGGCTTTCTGCGCAACGTCGCCGTCGCCATGGGCAACAGCGGCGATGTTCGCTTTGTGGAAGCTCTGCGCAAGTTAGAGTCGTTCGACGATGAGTTGGTTAGCGACCATGCCCGCTGGGCTTTGCAGCAGCTAGGCGCCTAACGCAACTCGCGTCTCACCAGACGGTATCCGCCATCCCGATCCACATCAAGTAGATAACGTGTTAATTCCCCATTCTCGAAGATCGCTGCACCTTCGTCCGTCGCTAGATAAAGACGCTCGCCCTTACGCGCAACGCCGAGGGAGCGAGGGATGCCCGGCCAGCGTTGAATCTCGTGCGTCGCGCGGTCCCAGCGTACCAGTCCGCCGGATCTGGCCTGCCCTTCGATTCGGTCTTCTAATGCCATCCAGACCGCGTCGTCCTCAACGAGTAACGCGGAGACGGACCAGTCGGCCATTTCCGGCGGATAGTGGAGCTCGAACTGCCGAGTGTTGGAGCTAAAGAGCCCGAAGCCGCCTATGCCTGTGTGGCCTTCGCCGTCATAGAAAGTGATTCCGAACCACAAGTCTTGCCCGACCAACTGATAGGGTCCAATCGTCTCGTTGAAGGTTGCATTCGCCCGTGTCCAGCCGCGGGAGACCTTGATCGGTCGCACCGACGCAAAATGTGCGAATTCCGCTAATGGGACTTGAAACTTGTCCACTCCGCGGCTCTCGGTCTCGCATGAGATCAACCGCGGGATGGGCTCTTCTCGCGTGTCGATCAGCTTGCAACCGTCTCCAAAGGCGATCAACTCGGCTGCGCCGAAGCGAACGGAACGAATGTCGAGGGGAGGGTCGACCTGGCGAAAGCCGTCCCCTTCAGGCGCCACAGCGAGTGTTGGCCCTGTTGGCTCTGAGCCACTCGGGTCGGGAAACCCGCCCCAAAGAATCACCTGGCCGTTGCTGGAATGCGCCTGCTCCAAGCCCATCGGCCAGAAGTCTTGCCTCGCCAAGAGCTGCTTGCTTGATGTCTGGTAGAAGTACTTGCGCCGCTTCACCGCGTAGCCATAGTCACTGAACGTGCGGATGGTGATCTCACCCGGAACATCCCTTTCGACCTTGATGGCGTTAGCGAGATCGCTCTCGATCGTCAACTCATACGCCAGCGCCGGCTCTGAACGGCTCACGAGAAACAAGCCAAGTAGATCGCCTTCGCGGAGCTCCGAAATAGACGCGTCGTAGCTCCAAGCGTGGCGGGAGCTTCCTCCGCGGACCAGAATCACATCTAACTCTTCGTTCGCTTGTCCTTTGTAGAGCAGCGAAAAGTGAACCATTGTGGGGTCGTGCTTACGAAACGACTCAATTACCGAGCCGTAATAGAAATCCGGGTTGGGCGTCGACTGCGCCACGGCGACAATCGACACCGCGAGGAAAAGGGGCGCGAAGAGAGGAGCGGGCAGCCGCACGAAATTGCTCCCCCGCATCAGCGGAGCGACTGGGAAGAGTATAACGCCGGGCTGCGGCGCTAGGATGTACCTGATGAACGCCCGCGTCGGCCTAGCTCCATCCATTACAGACGAACTCAAGCAAATCCTCGGCGATCGCTTCTCGACCTCGCGCTACGACCTCGAAACCCACGGCATCGACGAGTCTTACCACCCGCCGGCGCCGCCCGATGCCGTGGCGTTCGTCGAGTCGACCGAAGAGGCCGCCGCAGTCCTGAAGATCTGCAGCGATCGCAGTGTGCCTGTCGTCGCCTTCGGCGCCGGCACGGGCGTCGAGGGACATACGCTGGCTGTGCGGGGCGGCGTCTCTCTCGACGTCTCGCGCATGAACCGCATCCTTGAGATCAACTCCGACGACCTCGACTGCCGCGTGCAAGCGGGAGTGACCCGCACGCAGCTCAACCGCGAACTGGAGAAGCATGGCCTGATGTTTCCCGTGGACCCCGGCGCTGACGCATCTCTTGGCGGCATGGCCGCGACAGGCGCTTCGGGTACGACTACCGTTCGCTACGGCACGATTCGCGAGAACGTGCTCGGGATGACCGTCGCGCTCGCCGACGGACGCATCATCAAGACCGGCGGCCGCGCCCGCAAGTCTTCCGCCGGCTACGACCTCACGCGTCTATTCATTGGCTCCGAGGGCACGCTCGGCGTGATCACCGAAGTGGCGGTGCGCCTGCACGGC
>CAZYOX010000161.1:0-5895 GCA_964649285.1 uncultured Bryobacterales bacterium
GCGAATGGCATGGGCGCCTTCGCCGACGAGCTCTTCCACATAGAGTCGTCGTACGCCCGCCAACTTCCTGAGCTGTTGGTCAGCCAGCGGCAGCAGCTCCTCCGCCTGCCCAACGGCCACGGTTGCGATCATCAACGCGACAATTCCCCAGAATCGCTTCATACGCCTCCTGCCTTCCGGGCTTCTTCGTCCTCGTATTCGACACGCAGCCCGGTACGCGCTTCCAGAGCGGCGAGGGTGGTGCGAACGATCTTCTTGCCTAGCTCGAAGACCGCTGCTTGAGAATCGCCGCGCTGATCGACGAAATGGATCGTGAGGAAGTGATGGCGCTTCTTGGAGAGCAGAAACAGCGGCGAGACGGCGATGGCCAAGCCCAACCTGCGCCCGGCGTTTTGACCGTACTCGATCTCCCGAATCGAGGAGTAGGCGATTCGCAGATCCGCGCCCTCGGCATCGAAGACAAGCTGATCCGCCGACTCTAGAGACAGTTCTCCGTCCTGAGAGACCTCAATTTGGGTGAGCGTGCCGCCTCGATAGGTCGCTTTCCGTGCAGGGGCGCCAGCCTGCAGGGGCGACGAAACGGCGTTCGCCGCATAGGAGAAAACGAAGAGGCGAAATAGGGCCCGACGGGTCGCCATTCGCTTGTCTTGCGGGCATAGGATCTCTCATAAGGAAGGGGAAATCAAGCTCCGGTTACTGGGTTACAATCAGAGAGCCCCGTTCGCGCCTGTTCTTCCAAAAAATCGAGCAAAATCTATGACTCGCTTCATGATTCGCGTCCCGATGCTCGCGCTAGTTGCGTTGTGCCTGGGGGCTTCCTTGTCCGCTGCGCCGAAACTGCGCTTACGCATGCCCGGCATTCTTCCTTCTGAAAACCCTTTTGACAGGCCAATTTGGGTAACTCCGGGCACGAACGGCCCTACCGACCTCGCCTTCCACGCTTACAACGGCGGCGACGGCGCCCTGATGGTGGAGGCCAGCGGTTCAGCGCCCTGGCTCACTCCGCAAGTCGACGCAGCCGCACCATGTCCTTTTGACGTCTCCAAGAGTTGCCGCCAAGTCCGGGTTCTTTTGCAGACTGGAGCGTTGGCCAACGGCACGTATGAAGGTACGGTAAACGTAACAGCGCCGGCGGCGATCGACGCGCCGCAGACGGTCGACGTGAAAATTTACGTCGGGAGCAACACGCCGTCCGAGATTCACCTCTACGTTCCGCCCACGGCAGGCGCCGTGGATTCCATAATTTTCAATACGCCAGGCAGCTCGGGCATGAAGCCCACGAGCGTCGTTGCGGCAGGCGCATTCCTGAGCGTTTCAGACAACCATGGCGGCTCGTTTCGAAACGTCTACGATCACCGCATCGCCGGGACGTATCAAGGAGACGGAGAAGGCGACAAGTCCGGCACGGTAACCGTCAGCGGTTCGGCTTTCGCCGCCGATAACGGCGCGATTCCTGTGACCATGCATGTCACGTCGAGTCCGATCGGCGTGGTCAGCCCGTTGGTCACAATCCATGCCGCGGAAGGCATAGCCCCGCCGGATACGGTTCTGGCCGTGACGAATCGCGGTTCAGGAGTTCTGGCCGTCTCCGGGGCGACTGTTGCGACGGACGACGGAGGCGCTTGGCTCACGACGACTGATCTTGGCGATAATGCCTATGGGCTGCAAGTTGCGATGGACGGTCTGACGCCTGGCCTGTATCAGGGCGCGGTGACGATCGCCTCTAACGCCGCAAATTCGCCGCATGAGGTCCGCGTGGCATTGCAGGTAGCCACGCGCTCGGGACCGATCTCGGCCTACCGGGGCTCGGTAAACGGCGCCAATTTTGAACCGTCGAGACCGTTGTCGCCCGGGCTCATCGCGAGCGTTTTCGGATCGCAGATGTCCGACAACGTTGCCCAGGCCTCCAGCATTCCGCTACCCAGAGAGATGGAAGGAACGAAGGTGTTGATCGACGGCATCGAGGCGCCCTTGTTCTTCGTATCGTCTAGCCAGGCGAACTTCCAGGTACCGTACGAAGTGGGTCCGGGCGAACGCACGCTCACCGTCATCCGCGATGGTCAGGTCGGCAACGAGGTCTCCGTCCAAATCCAGCCGTTGTCAGCGGGAATTTTCCGTTTGGGAATCGGCGAGTATGGAGCGATTCGGAACGCGACGAAAAACAACTATCCGTTTCCTGCTTCCTTCCAGCAACTGTACGGCATCAATGCCAGTCCGGCGCTGCCGGGCGACGTGCTGGAGATCTACGCTACCGGACTCGGCCCGCTTAGCCGCTCCGTCGCCAGCGGCGCCGCGGCGCCCGACGGGACGCCGGGAAACGATCTGGCTAGGGCTCTAACGGACATCAAAGTGCTCTTCAGCAATCCGAATCCGAACGTGTTCGGGCGGACGCCGCAGTTCATCGGCCTGAGTCCCAATTTCGTCGGCCTCTTCCAGGTCAACGTAGCAGTCCCACTGAGTTCCGCGCCGAACGCCAGGACGCCGATCTACCTCGACGTTCCGGCCGTCGGCTTAAGTAACCGCGTCGAAATCGCCGTCGAGTAGCGGCGTCAACTCGCTTCGACGGTCGCGGACCTTCTTCCCGCCCGCTAGAAGGTTCGCGGCCAAACGCCGCTATAATGCGTCTGGCGGTCCGCTCCCCTTGGGATGTCTGTCGGACCGGTCGAAATCATGTCCAAATTCTTGCTCGGCGTCCTCAGCGGGATCGTCCTCGTCGTCTTCTCCATCGGCGCCATTATCGTGCTCGCCATGATGGCCGCAGGCTCCTCGGTCCCGAACGTTGCCGACGATTCCGTATTGGAAATTTATTTGTCCGGCCCGTTACCGGAACACGTCGCGGAAGATGTTTCGTTTGCGTCCCTGCAGGGGCGCGCCCCGGTTACGTTGTTGACGGTATTGAAGACGATCGAGCGTGCAGCGGAGGATGACCGCATCTCAGCTTTGGAGCTTGAGTTCGACGGCCTGCAGTGCGGCTGGGCCAAGGCGCAGGAAGTGCGTTGGGCGATCGAGAAGTTTCGCGACAGCGGTAAACCCGTATACGCCTACCTGATCGACGCCGGCACCATCGACTACTACGTTGCCAGCGCCGCGGACGACCTGCGTTCTCCGCCTGAGAGTGTGCTGGATGTGAAAGGTCTGCGCGCCGAAGTGGCTTTCTACAAGGATCTATTCGACAAGCTAGGCGTCGGCGTCGAGATGGAACGCATCGGCAAGTACAAGAGCGCCGCCGAACCCTACTCGCGTTCGAGCATGTCGGATGAGTTTCGCCAAGTGCTCGACGCCATGCTCGACGAGTACCTCAAGCAATTCCTCGAAGGCATCGCGCCGCGGCGCAACATGACCTCCGAGGAACTGCGCGCGCTGTTGGACGAAGGTCCGTTTCTGCCTCGCGAGGCCGTTGACGCCGGCCTGATCGACGGACTGACGTATCCCGACGAGCAGGACGAGCTGATACGCGCAGATCTAGACGTCGACGAACTAAACAGAGTCACGTTGAGCGAGTACGTGCTTTCCGGGGCGATCAATCTGGAAGAGTCCTCGACCAATCGCATCGCCGTCCTCTACGGCGTAGGTTCCATTCTGCGGAGCAGCGGAGGCCTGTTTGGGGGCGAAGACATACTGGCCTCGGACGCCTTCAACGAGACGGTCCGGCAGCTGCGGGACGACGAATCCATCGATGCGGTCGTGTTGCGCATCGATTCGCCCGGAGGAGATGCCATCGCCTCGGACGACATGTGGCGCGAGCTGAATCTGCTGGCTGCCGAAAAGCCCATGGTGGTCTCCATGTCTGATGTGGCGGCTTCCGGCGGATATTACATGGCGATGATTAACGATACGCCGGTCTTGGCGTATCCAGGCACGGTCACCGGCTCGATCGGCGTCTTCTTCGGCAAGTTGAACCTGCGCGGACTCTACGACAAAGTTGGCCTCAAGAAGGAGATTCTGACGCGCGGCCGTTTCGCGGCCATCGACAGCGACTATCTTCCGCTCAGCGAAGCGGAACGGGGAAAATTGCGCGAAGGCATCGAGCATGTCTATCACGGCTTCGTTACGAAGGTGGCCGACGCGCGCGGCGCCGAGTATGACGCCATACACGAGGTCGCCCAAGGCCACGTTTGGCTGGGCGCGCAAGCGCTGGAGAATGGGTTGGTCGACGAATTGGGGGGCTTTGACCGGGCGATTGCGCTAGCCAAGGAGCGGGCGAAAATCGGAGAGGACGAAGACGTCAGTTTGGTGATCTATCCCGCAACGAAGAATCTCCTCCAGGTCCTTTTCGACGATGGCTCCCTCCCACAGGCAAAAATCGCCTTCGACGGCTTCGACCTGTTGAAGGCCGCGGACCGCAATCTCCCTGCCCTGCTCGAAGGCGGGATGCTTGCGGTGGCGCCCTACTCTTTCAGCATTCGCTAGTCGAGTAGCGCTAGGATCCCGGCGTGAAGACCTCGGTCGACGACAGCTCCGGGCCTCCTCCTCTACCGCCGCTGCCGGCAGCAGCGTAGATTTTACCGTTGATCACGGCTGCACCGCTGCCGTGACGTCCGCGCTGCATGGGCGCCTCGAGCGTCCATACGCCGGTTTGTATGTCGAGCCGCTGCGTCTCGTTGTGGGCCAAGTCCTGCGACGACTCGCCCCCGAAGTAATACACGGCGCCGCCTAGTGCCGCTAGTCCGCCTGCTGCAGTCGCAACGGGCAAACCGTTCGCCAAGGTTCGCCACTGGTTGGCGGCGAAGTCGTAGACATCAACCTCGGGGATCACGGCGTCGAAAAAGGCGCCGAAGTTGTCGGGTTCGTGATAGCTGGTGTTGCGTCCGCCGACGGCGTATATTTCGTCGCCGACGGCGACAGCGGAAAAGTGGTCTCGCGCGTGGGGTGCGTCCGGCAATTGGCGCCACTCGCCGGTCTTGGGGTCGAACTCGTCGAACCAGGGAACGGTTCCGCTTGTGTGACCGTCAATGATGCCAGCCACGAGATAGATTTTCCCGTCGTGCACGACTGTGCCTGCGCCACCTCTTCTACGCTGTTCCGGAATTGCCGGACCTTTCTCCCACGTATCGCTGGCGGGGTCCCAGATGTAGATCGTCTCTAGCGGCGTCTCCTTCGGATACGCGCCCGTCATGGCCGTCATGACGTAGACGCGATCGCCGTAGACGACCGGTTGGAAGTGGTGAATCTCTAGCGGCGTCGGGCCCAACTGGCGCCAGGTTTTCGTTGCGGGATCAAATTCCTCAACGGGCTTTACGCCGCGGCCGCCGAGCAGGTAGGCCTTGCCGCCAAACTCGACCATGGCCGCCTCGTGCCGAGCAGTGGGTTCGCCGTTCGTGGAGATCGTGGACCATGCGCTCGTTGCTTGCTGTTCCTGCTGCGGCTCCGGCCGTGCGCATGCCTGGAACAACAGCCCGGCCGCCAATAGTGCCCAGAGAATTCTTGCCATGTCTTTGTTGTCCTTAAGTGTAGGCTGTAGTCTCAGGACTGCGGCATTAGATCATGAATAAGCTACGAGGCATTTGCATCGGCGCCGGCTACTTCAGCCGATATCAATATGAAGCCTGGAAGCGCATTCCCGAAGTCGAGATCTTGGCGGTTTGCAACCGCGATCAAAACAAAGCGCGTGACGTCGCCACCGCATACGGCATCCCGCGTGCGGCGGCGTGGGCCGAGTTGCCAACGCTGTTCGACGGCCTCAAGCCCGATTTCATCGACATCATCACGCCGCCCGAAACGCATCTTGAGATCGTCCACCTCGCGGCCGAGCGCCGCATCCACGTCATCTGCCAAAAGCCTCTGGCGCCGACGCTCGACGAGAGCTGCCGCATCGTCGAGATCGCTCGCAACGCGGGCATCCGAGGCGGCCCGCGCCGCCTTTGACGGCTGGCGCCGCACCCCCGCCCCCGAGCG
>CAZYOX010000161.1:5905-9764 GCA_964649285.1 uncultured Bryobacterales bacterium
ATGAGAATTGGCGCTGGCAGCCATGGTATCGGGAGATCAAACGGCAACTCGACGCGGGTGCGCTTGGGAAACTGTTCTCCATTGGCGTTCGCATGCGTATGGGCGATGGTTGGCAGCCGGACGCCTATTTGGCGCGACAACCGTTCTTTCGCACCTATCCGCGCTTGTTGGTCTACGAAACGGCGGTGCATTTTCTCGACACGTTCCGCTTCCTAGGCGGTGAGATCGAGTCGATCTACGCGCAACTCAACAAGCGCAACCCCGACATCGCCGGCGAAGACGCCGGCATCATCACGGCGACGTTTGCTTCCGGCGCGACAGCGCTCCTCGACGCCAGCCGCTACAACGAGAGCGATGCCGCCGATGCCCGCTATACCTTCGGAACCGTTCGCGTCGACGGCAGCAAAGGTCACATCGAGCTCGATCTCGAAGGCGACCTCACCTTCAAGCCGCTTGGCCAGACCAGTCGCGCGATCGAGTACGAGCGCAGCCGTCAGGGCTTCGCTGGAGACTGCGTTTATGCATTGCAGCGCCGCTTCACAGATTGCATGTTGCACGGCGAGCCCTTCGAAAGTACCGGCGAGGACTATCTGAAGACCATCGCCCTGGTCGAGGCTTGCTATGATTCCAACGCGACAGGGCAGGTCGTAAAGATTCGGGGCCTAGGCGGTGAGACCTTCGGATAGCGCCCTCAAGTGACGGCTGAAGTGATCGGCCAAGATCTCGGCGTAGCTCTCCTGGCGCGCTTCGAGCAGAGTGCGAATGGCTGGCCCGAACTCCGGGTGGTTGAGTGTTGATCCAAATGTGCAGTGCAGAATCTGCCTACCCGGTTCGGTGAAGCCCTTGCCGGCCGGCACGTCTTCCCAACGTTCCAGGTACAGTTGCTCCAAGCGCGTCGCATCGGGAACTTCGCTCGCCGCCGGCGTATTCTCTAAAGTCGCCGAGACGTGATAAGTCGCCTTGTCCGCATCGTAACGGCTACGTGCGAACTCCACTATGCGGCGGAACAGCGCAGGGTCGTGCCGCGCCACGACGCGCAGCGCCTCCAAATAGCTCGTGCCGGCGGTCTTGACGTGGAACTGTCCTTTGGTCGCCCGAGCAAGCGCCGGATACATCGACAGCTTATCCGAACCCGAATGCAAACTCAGTTTGTAAGGTCCGAGCAGCTGCGCGACGGCCGCATGATCGTTCAACGACGTTTCCAGCGCGGACACGTCGCCTTTGTAATCCACGCCTTTCTCGAAATCTCCGATATAGCGCGGCGCCAAGCTCACCAGCTTCATGCCGCGGCTGACGCACTGATCGGCAATGATGTAGTGCTCAGCCAGCGTCGTCGGCTGCTCGGTTTCGTCGACGCTCAACTCGATTTCGTAATCGCGTCCGGCGGCTTCTTGCACTTGCTGAATATGCGCAGCCAAGGCGACTGCATGCCGGATGGCCGCGCCGTACTTCACCGCACAACGCATGCAAGCTTGCTCGTCCAGCGCAACGGATGTTCCCGTAGGCAGGGCGATCTCGCGGCCTAGATAGTCATCGAACCAGTCAATGCTCTGACGCACGGCATCGAACTTGCTGCGCAGCAACGCCTCGCCGTATTCGTCGGCATGTTCATCGACATAGCCCGAGGGATCAATCGTGAAGAACGTAAAGCCCGCAGCGGCCGTGACGTCGACATCCTCCGGCGTCTTCAAGTGGTCGGCGTCGGCGCCGATGAGCCGCGTCCAACCGGCTCGCGCGGCGCCCTCCATCGCATCGCGCATGACGCCCTGTGCCGTGCGCTTGGTCCGCGCCATTTCGCGGATCGATTGCTGCGGAAAAATCGCCTCGATTCCCGCCCCGGCTCGCCGCATCGCTTCAACATGGCCCGGAGTGGCTAGGCCGATCCGATCGCCAAATCCAAAACTGGGCGCCAGGCCCAAGGTCACACAGGGGTTCATATTCTCTCCGCCACGGCGCGCAAGGGAGTGAGGCGAAAGGAAGCAAGCCGAAGGCTCAGCGGGCCGCTGGCAAACGAACCAGTATCGCAGAACCTGGAGATAAGGGATCGACGAGAGGGGGACGCAAGTTCACAAGGAACAAGAACGCAGTCCATTGTTCCAGTCGACGACGTGATTAGAGAGGATCCTGTAATGACAGGTAGCGAATGCAGCGCCTGCCGTATCTATGGTCAAGGCGCTAAACCATGCGCCCTGGGAGTTCGAAGAAGACAATGACCCCAAAGAATACGATTTGCCTCTGGTTCGATAAGGACGCGGGTGAAGCCGCGCGATTTTACGCCGCGACATTTCCCGACAGCGAAGTCACTGCGGTTCGCCGTGCGCCCGCGGACTTCCCAGGAGGCAAGAAAGGCGATGAGCTGACAGTAGAGTTCACTGTTGTCGGCATTCCCTGCATCGGACTCAACGGAGGGCCGGAATTCAAGCAAAGCGAGGCCTTTTCCTTCCAGATCGCGACAGAAAATCAAGAGGAGACGGATCGATATTGGAATGCCATCGTCGGCAATGGCGGCGCCGAAAGCGCCTGCGGTTGGTGCAAGGACCGCTGGGGCCTGTCCTGGCAGATCACTCCTCGCGTGCTGACCGAGGCGATGGCGGCGGGCGGGGATGAGGCGAAACGCGCCTTCGAAGCGATGATGACCATGAAGAAGATCGATGTCGCCACGATCGAAGCAGCCCGGCGAGGATAACGCCGGTACGGCGACAGCTCTTAGGAGCGGCTTATGGGCAAGTGGATCTCAATCGGAGTCGCCATCGGCGCCGTCATCGGCGTCGTCCAGGAGAATGTCGGGATGGGTATTGGGATGGGCATCGCGATTGGAATCGCCCTTGGCCTTGCGGCCAAAGAGGGGCGTTCGTGATGGCCGTGAGCACGGCAAAATCGCTGGCGCTGATGCCAATCGTTCCTACGTTTCGTCCTAGCTTTGAGGGCCCATGCCGCCGCCCATGATCTCCGATCTCCGCTGCAGACGGTTGGCAGGCGTCTGGGATATTCATCATCGCAACTGAATTTTTGAATTGCTGGATCTCCGACAAGCGCAAAGCCCATGGTTGCCGCCCACTTTCAACCGTCCGTAAGGTTCGCGCAACCCGAACCCAGCCGCGTGAGCGGCGGGTCCTAGCGTCAGCGAGGGTCCAAACCCTTCTTATTGCGCTGAGCCAAGTTCTTCGGCGAGCCCGATAAGCAGTCCTTCAGGCCCGCGAATGTAGCAGAGCCGATAAATGTCCTTGTACTGGACTACTTCGCCCACGAGTTGCGCGCCGCGCCGGCGGAGCTTTTCCAGCGTCTCATCGAGGTCGTCCACGGCGAACATGACGCGCAGATAGCCTAAAGCGTTCACCGGGGCGTTGCGGTGATCCGCGATGACAGGCGGCGCGAGGAAGCGGGAGAGCTCGAGCCGGCTGTGTCCGTCTGGCGTGCGCATCATGGCAATCTCGACGCGCTGATCGCCCAGTCCAGTGACGCGCCCGGCCCATTCTCCTTCGATCATGGTCCGCCCTTCGAGCTCAAGGCCGAGTTCGCCAAAGAAATCGATCGCCCCTCCGAGGTCCTCGACGACGATTCCCACGTTGTCCATTCGTTTGAGCGCCATGCGTTCAATCTACAAGCTGGGCCCTGTTCTTGACATCGGAGGCCAAGCGAGCCACAATCACAAAGGCGAATAAATGGCGAATACATGGCGACTCTGGCGCAAGTAAAACCCCTTTCTCTTTTACCGGCAGCTAACAAGGCTTCCGGCGACCTCCGGCAAGGGCTGGCCGCGCTTCCCCGCGGGACGATCTGCGAGATCCTGGGCGATTCCTCCACCGGCCGTACGTCCGTGGCGCAATCCCTGCTGACGGCCGCAACCGCTGGAGGAGAG
>CAZYOX010000162.1:0-9692 GCA_964649285.1 uncultured Bryobacterales bacterium
ATCGTCGCAATCGACAACTTTGCTCGGCGGGTTCTCAAAAATGCGGGAGCGATGCTCGGCAGCGAGATATTCGCGAGGGTAGGCGTTTTCGCCGCTTACGTTCTGGTGGCGCGCCGTTTCGGCACGGGGTCCTTTGCCGAGTTATCGCTCGGCCTCGGCTTCTTCTTAACTGTCCGGACGGTCGCTACCGCCGGCATGCAGACTCTGCTGACGCGCGAGGTATCCAAGAATAAGGATGCCGCATCCAGTCTGCTTACTCATGGAGGAGTAATCGTCCTGTGTCTGGGGCTCCTCGCCGAAGCGGTAGGGTCGGCGGCCGCATTCCTGTTGGACTATCCGGCAGCGATTCAGTATGCAATCTTCGTCCTCGGGCTGGGTACGGTCCCCTACGCACTAGCCATTGTCTGCGACTCCGTGCTGCAAGGCCTGGAGAAGATGCACTTCATTACCGCCGCCAGCGCCGCTTCGAATGCCGTGGCTCTGCTCGGGATCCTTCTGGTCGCTTTCCTCGGCGGCTCGTTTGAGTGGATACTGTGGATCCTAACCGCAACCCAAGTGCTGGCCTTGGCCATCAAGCTTGGCGCCCTGGCCATGGCAGCCGGCGTGCATGTTAGCCCGGTCCGTTGGGAAACGCTGGTTTCGGTCTTCAATGGAGGCATACCGTTCGCCGGTATCCGCATCCTGCAAGCTGTTGGAAGTTCGCTCGTCCTCGTGCTGGTCTCGAAGCTGGTCTCCGAGACGGCCGCCGGCGTATTTAACGCCGCGATGCAACTGATGAACCCGATCGGTTTACTGATGGAGAATACGATGTTGGGGGCGCTGCCCGTCTTGGCCGGCACAGCCGACCGAATCGAGGCCGTCGTACACCACTCCAAACGGATTTTGGCGACGCTTCTGGCCCTAGCCATCCCCGCCTCTGTCGGACTGTACTTCGTCAGCGACTCCACCCTCGGATTCATCTACGGGAAGGATAAGTTCGCTGACGCAACTCCGATTGTTCAGGTTGTCTGTTGGGTGCTCGTGTTGCGTGTCTTGACTCAGGTCTTTGGCCAGTTCCTGGTTGTCAACGGTCGAGAGCGGCGAACGCTGCGGATCTTGCTGATTAACACCATTGTGCTGGCGAGCGCAGCTCCTGTGCTCGTTTACGTGTATGGGTTGGTCGGCGCCGGCTTGTCCGTACTCTTGCTGCGAGCAGTCGATACATTCCAGCATTACTGGGCCGTACGCTCAGACTATCGCTGGATGGACGTTGTGAATGTGGCCTGGGCTCCGGCGGTTGCAAGCGCGGTGATGGCTGCTGCGCTGCTTGTCGATTTGGACGACAATCTCTTTCTTCGAATCGGTCTCGGGGCTTTCTGCTATGCCCTTAGCCTGGGCATGATGTTGTGGATGAACGGCACGCTCGCCGAAGTTCGCGCCTCGTCCTAAACGAGCGCGGACGGCGAGCGTAACTCTCCTAACGGAGCCCTGCGTACGCCTCGATGAGCTTGGGCGCTTGGCGCTCCCATGACAAACTGTTTGCGATCCGGCTCTTGCCGATGCTTCCCATCTCGCGGCGACGCTCAGGGTCGGCAATTAACTCTGCGATCTTCAGCGCTAAATCGCTCTCGTCGTTGGGCTTGGCGTAGACGGCCGCGTCCTGTGCCGTCACGCGGTGCTCCGTGAGATCAAAGGCAACAATCGGCTTACCGACGGCCATGTATTCCGTCATTTTGATCATCGTGCAACGATCGTTGTAGTCGTTGAAGGGGTCGGGGTCGACACAGATGTCCGTCGTGGCCAGGTACTTGAGTAGGAGAGCGGGATCGTCAATCCGGCCCGTGAAGAGAAAATGCCGCTCAATGCCTTCGTCCACGGCGACTTGCTTCACATCTTGGAGCGCATCGCCGTCTCCGATGATGACCGCTAGGACGTTCGTGTGGCCCAGATCCTTGACCAAGCGGCCGACGGCGCGAACGAGAATGTCGACGCCGTCCTGGACTCCAATTACGCCGACGTAACCCAAGATCGTGGTCGCGCGGCGTCGCAGTTCTTGATCCGGCACGGCGTTCTGGAAACGCTCGACTTCCGGACCGTTGCGAACGACGGCGACTCTCGCATCCGGAACGCCGCCGCGCTCGATCGCGATCCGCCGGTACGATTCGTTTGTCGAGACAACGAGGTCCGCGAGTTGGAACGAGAGCTTCTCGCACAGAAGCAGCACGCGATGTACAAGTGCGTTGCCGCCGCCTTGGAAGCGCGCGTGATACATCTCAGGGGACAGGTCGTGGTGATCGAAGACGAACCGCTTCCCGAATGGCTTGTACAGCGCGGCGATGAGGAAGAAAAGGTCCGGCGGATTGTGCGAGTGGATCACGTCGAAACCCGGCCGCCTCGCTACGGCCAGCGAGAGCCAGAAGCTCCAGAGCAGCGCATGGCCGTATTCCAGGAGGTAACCGATGAACCCATCGCCGTCCCGAGGAGGAGGATAGCGGAACACCTGCACGCCATTTACTGTGTCGCGATGCGGCTGGCCCGCAGACGCCGGGCAGATGACGGAGACGGTATATCCCGCCTTCGTCAGCGCCACGGCCTCGCGACGCACCCGTCCATCCTGCGGATACGGATTGTTCTCCAGCAGCATCAAGATTCGCTTTCCGGAACTACGGGCCATGGTGCGGATGTTCGGCTAGGGCGGAGCGGGAGGAGGATACGCTCACGCCTTGGGCGTCCGGCTATTGAGCGCGGCGCCTCCTGACCTCAAGAAGAAGATGATTCAACAGCATCGACAACTGCCGCGGGTACGAGCGCCGATCCGAGAGAACGCGATAATTACGGAGCGAGTAAGGGAAAGAGCCGTCGGCTTGCTGTTGGCTTAGCACCCGTGAGAAGGCTCGATCAGCGAGTTCTCGATAGTCTCCCAAGCCCATGGCTGTAGCCTCGCTCAAAGCGGCCCCGACAGCGGCGGTGTAGTAGACCACCTCGGGATCGGCTTGCCCACAATCATAACGAGAGGCTCCGGTCGGCAGAATTGCATCGGTCAAGTACGAGGCCAGCCCTCTCAAGATATTGACCACGTCGGGATCGCGAGTGATGTGATAGTAATCGGCAATATTCAAGAACTGGAACGCGTTGTACTGGTAACACAAGAAGTGTACGCGGTCTTTCTGCCCGGTTACGCCCTGCGTGGCATACGGCAATTCTCCGCTATCCAATTGCGCCTCGACCATATATCGAATCATCCCAGGGCAGGTCTCGAGGTAGCGGTCTTCGCCCGAGGCCTGCGCCAACATGGCGAACGCTCGAATGGTCGACGCGGAGTTGTTGGGAATACGGCCGCCGGCCACGTTGCCGAAATAGTTGACGGCGATCGAATCGCCATAGGCCTGGAACCCAATCTTGTTCACAACGTAGTCGTGCCATGCTGCCGCGCCAGCCAGTAGATCTGGGTCGGGCTGATCGCGATAGGCCAACAACAAGGCGACCGCGCCGTAGTTGCCTTCAACCGTGGCGATCCGGCCGCGCCATTCAGGATTTGGATATTCCCAATATCCCTCGGCGACCTGTTTTCTGCGAACCGTTCGTGCGCACTTGGCGGCCACTTCGCGCGGGTCGACATCGCCGCCAATCCCTAGTTCCGCAGCCATCAGGTTGTCATCCACCCAATACTTCTGCGCCTGCATGTAGATCAACTTGTCGCTCCAGGGAACGAACGACAAGTAGCTCTTAGGGAATCGAAATATCCGCGCGTTAAACCGTATTCCCGGATCCGGGCCGGCCAATACGTCGCCGCTCCAATGCTTTGCGTAGATATGCCCGTAAAGCCGCTTGGCGGCTTCCATCAGTTGAGTTACAGACAGAGTCGAGCCTCGCTTGGCAGGGTTCTCAAGGGTGGCCTCAGTGAGAGCGGGGCCAGACGCGCTATTGATCACAATAAAAAACCGCCTATTCGATCGAAATTGTCACGTTGGATTGGCTCGGGACGCCGTCAACTTGAACCAACAGCGCCTGCTGCCCGCCGCTCGGGAGCTGAGAGCCCACCAAAAAGTGAACCTGATAAAGTCCCACGTATGTGGGGTCCAAGCCGGCATACAGTACATCATCGGGCGGCACCGTCTGTCCGCCTGCGAGCACCTCCAGGTGGCCGATCAGCCGACGCAGTATCACGTTCGAGTAGTCGGGAGCGCACAAGCTCTCTGGATCACACGAATTAGCGCCCGAGTTGATGAGCGGCGACACCGCGCCCAGGCCGGTCGCATAGACGACTAAGATATCCCCGTCTTTCGCTGGTCTTGAGTTCGGAGTCGTCCCTATAGGGGCCGCAAAATCGCTAGTACCGGCGATGAGAGCAAGCGCTTGCCCTGTTTCGTCGCCCCCGATCGTGAGAACGGACGGCGATGCCGACGTTACGCCGACTTCAAACGTCGCCGTTAGAGGGCCGCGCTGCACTGTTCCCAGCACCGGGGCGATCGACCCAAATCCAGGCGGGACCAGGACATCCCAAGGCACCTGTAGTACGATCTGCTGCGGCCACACCGCGAAGAGCGGCGCCGGCAAGCCGCCGACAGTCACGGACGTTCCCCCGAGTTCCACGGGCAAGGGAAGGGCTCCCGCATCGTAAAATGAACCGTCCCCGGTGAAGCCTGAGCCAAAAAGCGACAGGATCGAACCCGGCGAGACCGTGGATTCCACCGTCGCAACCTCTATCTCGGTCGCTGGCGCTCCAAGGCCGAGACGGTTGAGGCTTATGGCCGCATCGTCTAGATAGAAGGTGTAAGGCGAGGGCGAGACCTCGCTCGCATAGGCGTTAACGCTGAACTGGCGCGGAAATGCGTCTCCGATGTAGTCAAACTCGGTCTTGATTCCCGTCAAGCTCCAGATCTGTTGGCCGTCTTGCCAACAGGTAATCTCCCCGTCCGGAACGATGCTCCAGCGATATTTGCACTCCAGGTGGACCCACTGGCGCAGCGGAATATCGATCGGCGCGGAGGCCACATTGCCCCATCCGGGCGTTTTGTAGCCGCCATCCCCGCCGACTTTATAGTTAAGCGCGAAATACAGCGCATCGCTTCCCGGCCGCTCCTCGAAGTTCACGGACGCCACAGGATCGCTGCTCCCGCCGTTGGGGCGCTGATACGAGCGCTTCCATTGCATGAAATTCCACCACTGCGACTTGAAAGGCCCGGGCAGATAAAACCAGACGCTGTAATAGGCTTCGTCCGGCAGCAACGGAGCGTCGCGAGTGATATAGCGCCGCGCCCAGCGGATCCCCGCTGTGCCGATCCGCGTATCGATCGATGTCGCTAGCGAATGCCGCCCGCTGTGAACCTCCGTGGAGGCCAGCCGGTAGTCGGTCAATCCAGGACCGCTGCGCCAGGGCGCGTTGTGATCCCATTGGGAGATGTCTCCCGTCTCCATGTCGGCGCTCCAGAGGATCTGACCGCGGGACGGCGCGGGCAAGAGTAATGCAATAGCCAGCAAGAGATACGTTAGATTTTGACCCAGGCTATGTAGCATTGCGTTCTTCAACCCCAGCCGGCGAAACCAAAGGGCCCGGTCCGTCGCGTCATGGAATGCGCTGATGCGCACGACGATCGAATCAGACCTGCAACAATGACCAACGTTCTCAAGCCCGGTTCGCACTTAGGCGACGACGCCGCGGTCGCTGTGGCGCTTGAGACCTTCTTCCCCGACTTCCGTACGCCTCTCGCGACGTGTTTGGTTCAGCTTTCTCGCAAGGATATCAGCGATTGCCTTGGATTGCTTCGGCCACAACATTTGTTGATGGAATCCGCGGATTTCATGGTTCTCAAACTCACCCGAGATCAGCATCTTCCAGCCGAGCGTAACGTCTTTGGCGAGCCCCGCCGGTTGTTCGCTAGCGTAAAACGCCAGCACCGGCCCGCCATAGGGTCGCGGGCGGTAGTTCCAATACGCTTCATTGTGGGCGTTGGACACCACCTCGATCCTGCTTGCGATGGAAGCGGCATTCTCGGATTTTCCGGCGGCCCGCCGGCGCCGCTCGCTCAAGAGTGTGTAAGTCCGATGAGCGATCTCCTGCAGATACGTTGTCTTGCTTTCGGCGTTCCAGATGCAGTCGAGTTGATACCGAATGCGATCCGCGATAGCCCAAGACTTCTTGCGAAGCGCTGACGTCCCTGCCGGATATTCACAGTACGCAATGTGCCGCGTCTGGATCATCGCCAACAAGGCGGTTTCCTCTCCTGCCTCGGAGAGTTGCTGAGCCATCTCGTAAGCCACCATGCCGCCGAGACACCAACCTCCGATATGGTACGGACCTTTCGGCTGAACCGTGCGTATCTCGCGCAGATACGCCGTAGCCAACGCCTCTACCGTGTTTCGCGGTTCTAGTCCGTCCGTTAGGCCTTGCGCCTGCAAGGCGTACACCGGCCGTTCGTTGGGCAGATGCTTAACAATATTGCGATAACCAAGAACGTTGCCGCCCTCAGCGTGGATGAAAAACAGGGGTGGCTCGGATCCGCCCCCACGCAGTTGAACCAGCGATGGTGACTTCGGGGCCTCTGATTTCGGCGTCGTTACTATCTCGACTGGAGTAAGCAACGCAGCGAGTTTGCGGACCGTTGGCGCTTCAAAAAGCGTCGACAGCGGCAAGAGGCGGCCGAACTCCTTGTCGATTTGCGCGAAGACGCGAGCGGCCAACAGCGAACTGCCGCCTATCTCGAAGAAATCGTCGTCCGGGGCGATGGAGTCGACGCCAAGCAAATTCCTCCAGATCGCCGTGACTCTCTGCTCAACATCCGTCCTTGGCCTCCCAACAGAGGCAGGACTTACGGCCGCCACAGGAGTGGAGACAGTTACAGGGGCCGAGGGAGTGGGCTCCCGCTTAACCTCCAGGGCCTGCGGCTGTGACGCCGGAATCTCAAGCCAATATCGCTTGCTCTCGAAAGGATAGGTGGGGAGCGAGACGCGCCGTCCCCCTTGCCCATCGCGAAATGCTTGCCAGTCCACTTCGACGCCCGCGCGCCACATGCGTCCTAATGCGTCCAGCGCGAAAGACACGTCTGACCTGCGCTCCGTGGGATGGCGCGTGGAGGACAACACCACCGTCTCTTTCGACTTCGCTGAATGCATCTTCGCGAGAGTCGTAAGCGTCCTGCCCGGACCGACTTCCAAGACGACCCGATTGGGGTCCTCGAACAGGCGTGCGAGACAGTCCGCGAAGCGCACCGCGCCGCGAAGATGCTGGGCCCAGTACGCCGGATCCTTCGCTTCTTCAGGCTTAATCCACTGCCCAGTGACGTTCGAAGCGAAGGGGATGCGCGGCGCCTGCGGCTGCGCCTTGGCTACCTCTGCTTGGAACTGGCCCAAGATCGGATCCATCATCGTCGAATGGAACGCATGCGACGTGCGAAGCTGCCGGCACTGGACATTCCTACCCAACAGAGTCTGCTCAAGCTCGTTGATCGCATTCTCGGGGCCTGATACCACGCAGGAGGCTTTCGCATTCACCGCCGCTAACGAGAGCTGCTCGTTCAGCCACTCTTTGACCTCTTCCTCGGTCAAAGAGACCGCCAGCATCGAGCCTCTAGGCATGGACTGCATCAATCGGCCGCGAACAGCTACCAGGTGCAGCGCGTTTTCCAGAGTGAACACGCCCGCAAGGCAAGCCGCTACGTATTCGCCGATGCTATGGCCTGCAAGCGCTGTGGGCTTGACTCCCCACTCCCGCCAGAGCATGGCCAGGGAATACTCCAACGCGAACAGCGCGGGCTGAGTAATGCGCGTCTCGGCTAAAAGCCGAGTCGAATTTTCCTTCTGTGACGCGTCGGCGAAAACAATACTGCGCAGGTCCTCGCCGATCTCCGCCTTCAGGCCGTCCGCGCACCGGTCAAACCAAACACGGAAACGCGGCTCGTTCTCGTAAAGATCGCGCCCCATGTCGGCGTACTGCGAGCCTTGGCCCGAGAAAGTAAACGCGACCGGCACATCGAGCCGGCGCGCGATGCTCGTCGCTTCTTCCAGGCGCGCTGGATCATTGCCTGCCGCGAGGGCATCGGCGATGTCCTCGCAGACGATGGTCCTGCGGCAGTTGAACTGTCTTCGGCCCAGTTGGAGCGTGTGCGCGACGTCCCTGAGGTCGATGTCACGGCGCTTTTCGAGGAAAGCCGTAAGGTTCGCGGTTGCCGCATCCAAGGCGGTCGGAGTCTTAGCGGACAACAACAGCAGTTGCGGTCCCGCGGGTTGCGCAGCAGGCTCTGGAACAAGAGGCGCTTCCTGGAGCACGACGTGGGCGTTTGTGCCGCCGATGCCGAAAGAGCTAACGCCGGCCCTACGGGGCGTTGTCGTGCGGCCCCACTTCTGAAGGCGATCCACTACGTAGAACGGGCTCTTTTTGAAGTTGATCTGGGGGTTGGCTGATTGGAAGTGAAGAGTCGGCGGAATGTAGCCGTGATGGAGCGACAGCGTCGCCTTGATCAGTCCAGCCACGCCCGCGGCTGCGTCCGCATGCCCGATGTTCGATTTCACCGAGCCGATCGCACAAAACTGCGTTTCCTGCGTGTGCCGGCGGAACGCCTGCGTCAACGCCGCGATCTCAATCGGATCGCCCAACGGTGTCGCCGTTCCGTGTGCTTCGATGTAAGAGATGCTGCCGGCGGGAGTTTCGCCGAACTCCTGCGCCATTCGAATGACTTCGGCCTGCCCCTCGACGCTCGGCGCGGTGAAACCGACCTTGCCTGAGCCGTCATTGTTCATGGCGAAGCCTTTGATGACGGCTAGGACGCGGTCGTTCGCCTGGATGGCGTCCTCAAGACGCCTCAACACAACGATTCCGGCGCCGTCGCTAAACAAGGTTCCCGAGGCTTCCGCATCGAACGGCCGGCAATGCCCATCCGGCGCTATCATGCCGCCCTCTTCGTGGATCGAGGAGTGGCAAATCGGGGAGACTACGGCGGCGCCGCCGGCAAGCGCCATGTCGCATTCGTAATTCAGCAGGCTCTGGCAAGCGTTGCACACCGCGACCAGAGACGTGGAACACGCTGTTTGCACGGTGATCGCCGGACCTTTGAGATTGAGTTTGTAGGCGATCCGCGTGGCGGCGAAGTCCTTCTCATTCAACACGACTGCCGGAAACATCCCGAATGCGTCGAGCACGTCGGGATTCCGGACGACGTTGTTCGGAAAGTAGGTGTTGATCCCGGAACCAGCAAAAACGCCGATCGGACCAGGAGGCCGTTCTGGGTCGTAGCCGGCATCTTCAAGCGCGCTCCAGGCGAGCTCAAGCAAGACGCGCTGCTGCGGGTCCATGATCTCCGCTTCTCGCGGCGAGTAGCTGAAGAACGCAGCATCGAAGTATTCGGAGCGCTCCAGAACGCCGCGGGCGCGCACACGGGACCCGCTCAGACTCTTGCGAGAAATACCTGCAGCGACAATGTCGTCCTCGCTAAATTCCGTGAGGCACTCCTTGCCGGCGCGTAAGTTTTCCCAAAACTCGCTGATCGTTGCGGACTGCGGGAACCTGCCGGCCATGCCGACAATTGCTATCCCGTCATGGAATTCGCCTGACTCGCTCATGCCCTCTAACGTCCTTGCCGGCGACGCGCCGCCGCATCACGGCGCCGCTGAGCTTGGTCGGCGATGCCGTCCGAAGCGCCGTCGTCCGATGGGTCCTCCGGCGCATCTTGTTCGGCGATATGCCGCGCCAACGATTGGATCGTTGGGAATTGGAAGAG
>CAZYOX010000163.1:0-9678 GCA_964649285.1 uncultured Bryobacterales bacterium
ACCGCGACCTCGACCAGTATCTCCGGTCTTGGAGTATTCCAGACTGACGCGGGATCGGCCGTCATCGACTCGCCCGAGTGGTCCCATTATCCGGGAAACGGAGTGGACAGCAACGGACTAACGGACCTCGCGTGGTGGATCAATGGCCGCAATGCCATTTGGTATTCACCATCCGGCGTGAATATCGGCGCGACCAACGTTGAGGGAAACCTGAACCCCGCCAACTGGTCGATCGGCGATGCCCCGAGTGAGGTGCCTGAGCCCTCGACCTGGCTCCTCTTCGGCGCCGGGTTGGCCATGGCCGCAATTCGCCGGCGGAATCACACCCGGTCCTAGGCGAAGTCTCTTAGCGTTGCCTCCGAGGGCGGCTCGCGAAGGGCCGCCGTTTCGCTAACGCTCGCCGATACGGAGGCGGGCAAAGGGATGTTTGGCCTGGCGCGGATGATTGGTCAAGAAACTAAATCCCGAGCCGCGGTTGGGAAGGAGCGGTTGCCAAGCCCCAGCGACACGGCATCCTATATTGGCGCGGAACTCCATTCCATCCGCGCTGTCTAGTAGGGGTAGCCCGGCATCCTGGGCTTCCCGGGCTCCCAGTCCGGGAGCGGAGCCCAAGTGTCGCGGTTGGGCATCTCGATCTGCGGCAGGCTCTGCGCATCGATCACTTTGTCTTCCGCGATGAGATCGTTGATGAAGAGCATGTAAGCCGTCAGCGCATAGACCTCGTCGGCTGTGAGCGTTCCTTCTCCGCCGAGCGGCATGCCGCGATTGATGTAGTCCCAAACCAGCGTTGCGTAAGGCGCCCGAATCGGCAGGATGCGTCCCAACTCCCAAGGGTGCGCATCCGGTCCTTTTTCGAGCTTTACCAAGCGGGGCGCCATGCCGCCTTCGCCCTTGGCCCCGTGGCAAGCCGCGCAGGCCTTCTGCTCATAGACCACCGCTCCTTCCTTGGCGGTTCCGCGCCCCGGCGGCAACTCCTCTCCGGTGGGGCTGATGGCAATATCCCAGGCCCGAATTTCTTCCGGGGTCGGGGTTCTGCCCAACCCGTAGGTTTGCGCCAGCGCAGCGCTGCTCAAGAATGCGAGGATCGGAAGCAGCCTAAGAAGCAATCGCGTTGTGTACAAGGCCATCGCTGTCGATCCTCCATGGCTGAATGGAATTGTCCTGGCCGGGCACGCTGAAATTACCGTTGGCCCTTGCGTTGAAGAACTCGGCAACCTGTTCGCGCATGGGCTGCACCTGGCCCAACTCGTCCGTGCAGCGCGACAGGAGCGTGGTTTGCTTTCCATCCCAATTCCAGGGCAAACCGAACCGCGTGTGCGCCATGCGCTGGGGCGTTCCCTTGATCTCCGCGGTCGTCCAGCGCTGGCCGCCATCGGTGGAGACCTCCACCTTGGCAATGGCGCCGCCGCCGGACCAGGCCAGGCCGCTGATCTCGTAGAATCCCTTTCCGGGCAGTTGTTGTCCCCCGGAAGGGAACGTAATCACCGATTTCGGGCCGATCTGATATCCCAACGCGGCGTTCTCGGGCTCCTGACGCAGATGCCCATAATCGCTGTAGGTCATGTAGTAGCGGTCGACTACCTTCACGCGCCGTAAGTACTTCGAGTTGAAGATGCCCTCAAAGCCGGGAACCAGTAAGCGTACCGGGAAACCTTGTTGCGGGCGCAGCGCCTCGCCGTTCATGCCGTAAGCCACCATGCAGTCGTCCATGGCCTTAGCCATCGGAATGCTCGACGCGCCTTTGACTTCCTCGGCGCCTTCGGCGACGATCCAGGGCGCCGAGTCTTTCACGCCGGCCTCCTTGAGCAATACCGACAGCAGGACTCCCGTCCATTCGGCGCAACTGGTCATGCCATGCGATTCCTGAACGGTTTTCTGCTCAGGCCTGGAACGGTTTCCGGCGCACTCGATGAAATGAAGGCGAGTGACGGAAGGCAAGCGCTTCAAGTCTTCCATGGTGAACGTCAGCGGACGATCCACCATGCCGTGGATCATCAAGCGATGCTCCTTGGGATCGATCTCGGGAACATAAGAGCCGCGCGTTGTTCCCACAAAGTGCAACGAAGAAGGCGTGATCGTACCCACTGAATCCTGCAGCGGAGACGCCACATGGAAGACGAGTCCGAACTGGTCAGGCGACTCTCGACCGCCTGGCGGGTGCGCGATACGCACTGAGTTCACGAAACGGGAGCGCTGGCCGTAGGCGATGATCTCGTCGGTGCCTTTGGTGAACTCGTGATGCGACGGCGACTGTGCCTCCGCGGGCTTTACGGCGCCCAGCGCCAAACTGCCGGCCAACGCGGCGCCGCCTGTGAGGAATCTCCTGCGATCCGGTCGTTTCGAATCCATCGGTCCCACCTCCGCAGAATGATGTTGCACGGAGCTTCGCGCTCCGCTGGTGGGAGTATAGACCAACCGTGGGATCGAATCGAGCTAAATCGGGTTCGTGAAGGCGCTCAGCCGATCGCCGCGCAGACCGCCTTGCCCACGTCTTCGGTCGTCGCCGGCGTTCCTTTCGGCCTCAGGTCCGCAGTCACCTTGCCGCTGGTCATTACCGTTTGCATTGCCGCTTCGATCGCCGCAGCTTCTTTCTTCAAACCGAAGCTGTAGTTCAGCATCGCCGCCGCGGAACCAATCGCAGCCAGCGGATTCGCTTTGTTCTGGCCAGCGATATCCGGCGCCGAGCCATGTACGGGTTCATACAAACCGCGCCAGGCGCCCGAAGGCAGCGGATCTCCGATCGACGCCGACGGCAGCATGCCGATCGACCCGGCCAGCACGGACGCCTCGTCGCTCAAAATGTCGCCGAACAGATTCTCCGTCACGACCACATCAAAACTCGTCGGACGCAGGATCAACTGCATCGCGCAGTTATCGACCAGCACGTGTTCCAGCGTCACGTCCGGAAACTCCGGCGCGATCTCATTGGTGATCTTGCGCCACATTTGCGAGTTCTCGAGCACATTGGCTTTGTCGATTGACGCCAGCTTTTTCCGTCTGCCCTGCGCCAGCTTGAAGGCCATGCGCATCACACGCTCGACTTCCGAGCGCTTGTAGACCATCGTGTTGGTCGCCGTCTCTTCGCCGTCGATCTCTTCCACGCCGCGAGGCTGGCCAAAGTACAGCCCTCCCGTCAACTCGCGGACGATCAATATATCGGCGCCCCTAACGATCTCGTTCTTCAGCGGCGACGAATCGAGCAAGCTGTCGAAAGCCTGCACAGGCCGTAGGTTGGCGAATACGTCCAGAGCCTTGCGAATGCCCAACAGTCCCTTCTCAGGCCGTTGCGAAGGGGGCAGATGGTCGAACTCCGGCAAGCCCACCGCGCCCAGAAGCGTGGCATCCGCCGCCAGCGCCTTCGTGCGCGTCTCCTCGGGGAATGGATTGCCGGTCTTATGGATAGCGATACCGCCGAGCAGAGCCTCGGATAAGTTGAGTTCGTGACCCCACTTGCGCGATACGTGCTCGAGCACGCGGACCGCCTCGCGAGTCACTTCGGGACCGATGCCGTCCCCGGGCAGAACAAGAATATTGAGCTTCATGGCGAACCCCCATTGTAGGAGCGGTTCCTATCGTATTCGCAACAAGAAAGGGGACTTGGCTGAGACTAGGGGAACGGTTCTCCTACTGCTGTTGGCCGCATTTCTGCCGTGACGCGCAACAGCGCCCCTTCGCCCCGAGTCTCTACTGCAATAGGTCTGCCGACACTTAGGCAGTGGAGGATTTCATGAACCCAGCGGAAATGCTTGACAGGATCGGAGAATCACTCGCCTCGACCGCAACCGTTCGTTCGGTCTTCGGTGAACCCATTCATACCGAAGGCAAGACAATTATCCCATTGGCGAAGGTTGCCTATGGCTTTGGCGCCGGCGGGGGGACTGGCCCTCACAGAGACGGCCATGGTCCCGGCGAAACGTCCGACGGCGGAGGAGGCGGGGGAGGCGTGCGTGCTTTTCCCGCCGGGGCACTTGAGATAACCCAAGGCCGAACGCGCTTCGTCCCCCTAACGGATTACCGCTTGATAGGCGTGTTCGCGGTGGGAGCTCTGGTGGGCGGATTCTTGCTGCGCCGCCCGCACTAGCCGGAATTTGGCGGGGCTACCGCGCGAGCCATCGGCTCGGCTCGTGTCGTGTGCGCCCTTGTCAGTGCACCCAACCCTCACCTAGAATACGCGTGGGTATCTCGCGAAAATCCAACAGCTTACGAGGACGCCATGCCGACAGATCAGCAGCCAGAACTCAACCGCCGCAACTTCGTCAAGACCGCTGCTGCCGTAACTGCGGCCGCTGCGGCCGTCACCTCCCAGGGACCGCTGGTCACGAAGGCCAAGGCCGCCGTCGAGGGGAAGGTGCAGTACGGCTTCATCGGCCCTGGCAGCCGCGGTTACCATTTGCTGAGCCGCCACCTGCAACGCGTACCGACCGGCGAATGCGTGGCGATCTGCGACATCTACCAGCCCAACCTCGACAAGGCCATGGAGATCTTCCGCGGCAAGCCCGACGGCACACCGCCCAAGCCTTATACCGACTACAACGCGTTACTGGCTGACCCGAACGTCGAAGCCGTGTTCATCACGGTGCCGTTGTACCTGCACTATCCGGTGATGAAGGCCGCGCTTGAGGCCGGTAAGCACGTCTTTTGTGAGAAGTCGCTCGTTTTCACCCCGGAAGAAGTGCACGGTTTGCGTGCTCTGCACCAAGCGCACCCTGATCAGGTGATCCAAGTCGGTCTGCAACGGCGCTACAGCGAGTTCTACCAGGCCGCCAAGAGGCTTATCGACGACGGCGCCATCGGCAAGATCACTCACGTCCAGGCCCAATGGCATCGCAACGGCAACTGGCGCCGCACCGCGTCGCCCGAGATGGAAGAGCAGATTAACTGGCGTATGTACCGCCAATACTCCGGCGGGCTCAGCGCCGAATTGATGTCGCACCAAGTCGACGTCGCCGACTGGTTCCTCGGTTCGACGCCCCAAAGCGTGGTGGGCGTAGGCGGCATCGATTACTGGAAGGACGGCCGCACCACTTTCGACAACATCCAACTTATCTTCGAGTACCCCGGCGGCGAGAAGCTGCAATACAGCTCGATCACCACCAACCGCCACCTGCAAGGCCGCCGAGGCCCCGGCGACGGTTGCCGCGAGGTCATCCTAGGCACCGACGGAGCTATTGAGATCAGCCTCGTCCCCAACGGCGACGGCATGCTCTATCTCGATCCCATGCCGCAGCACATGGGCGATGAAAAGAAGGGCGGCGAAGCCTGGACGGCCGGCGCCACGATCGCCTCCGACACGATGGAGCAGGGCGAAGGCTACGCCATCATCCCCAACATGGTCGACCTCGACTCCGGCGAAGTCGGTTTCATAGCGAAAGAAGTCGAGTACGCCAAGCGCTGGATGTACCGCAAAGGCATCCTCAAGCCCTCAGCCTCAGTCCACGAGGAGTACCAGGAACTGGCTAGCTTCCTCGACTGCGTGCTTACCGGCGCCAACCCGGCGGCGGGCATCGAGGTCGGCCTGCAGGATTCCGTCGCCGTCATGCTCTCGAACATGGCCATGGAGCAGCAGCGCAAGATTTACTTCTCGGAAATCGAAATGATCGGCCTCGGGGACGTGCAGATGACCGAAGCCGGCGCCAAGGCGCCTAACGCCGGGTAGGGGCCAGTTCCGCCCCTACTCCCAATAAAGCACTCGCTTGCCCTGGTCGTCGACGAACTCCCCGGTAGCGATCATTACCAAGTCGTAGATCCAGCCGACGGACAGCAGCCCAAACGTCACTAGCCACAGCACGCCTGACCCCGCTCGTCCCACATAGAAGCGGTGCAGCCCGAGAAAGCCGCCAAACACGCAAAGCAGCAGCGTGGTCATGCGGCTCTTGTCCGATGGCGGGCCCAGGTTTCGCGGGCTCGACGGCAGACCGCGTTCCGCGCGGCTCTCCGGGTACTGGGCATCCCAGCGGCAGGCCGCGCAAAAGCGGTCCTCGGGCGCCATGGAAGCGCCGCAATCGGGACAAAAAACCCTCTTCCCCTGCGCCTCCCCCACAGAACTCATGGCGATTGGGTCGGAATCTTGCATGCGTGCACACAAGAGCATACGACGGCCCGCGCCTGCCGGTTCAATATGCGTGGAGGTATTGGTCCCGGGGAGTGGAGTTGAACCACCGACCTAGGGGTTATGAGTCCCTCGCTCTAACCACTGAGCTACCCCGGGATGCGAGCGCGTAGAGCACTCAAACCCATCGTATCTTGGCCGTCCATACGGCGCAACAGACAGTGCTGTAACTAGGATTCAACCTAGGTCAACGCAGGACCTTCGTACTTTCTATATGGTGACTTCTCCCTATATACACCTAGAGCTATCTAAGGCATTCTCGTGACGTGCAGTCTGTAAGAAATCCATTGGCATGGGTGCAAGAAGCCTTAAGCCGCTTCGGCGTGGAACGCGTTCTATTCGATCGCCGCTCCGAACCCCGTAAAGCCGCCGCCGGCGAACTAGCGATCATGTGGCGGGATCAAAGCAGCAAGGCCCATCACGCTCGCGTCGAGATGATTGACTCCTCCGTCCACGGCGTGGCGTTTCGCGGAGGACATCGTCTCGACGTTGGAACCATTATCGGGATCCGGTGCGACGACGGCATTTGCCGAGCGGTGGTGCGCAATGCCAGGCAGGCCGACTCCCAGTTCATCATCGGTGTGGAACTTTGCGAAACCTATCGCGTGCCCATGGCCGCTAGTTTGGCGTTGCACTAATCGCCATGCTTCTTCATTGCGAGATTGCAGGTCACAAGACGCCTTACCGGCCGCGTTTCCTCAGCAGGCAAGATGGCGCCATCCGGCTGCGCGGCTTCCTACCGCTGCGCATCGGCGCGATCGTCGAACTTGCCGGCCAGCAGCAAGCCGCTTCTCCGGAGCCCGCCCGGGCTCTCGTCGCCGGCTGCAAATGCGCGGGCGACGGATTCTACATCATTGACCTACAGGTGATCAGTTACTAAGGCCTCGACGAACGCCACGGCATTCTCAGGCGATAGCGAATTCCCCTCAATTACCGATGGGACCGCGCCCGGGCGATAGCAGATCAGCGCTGGCGGTTCGCTGATGCCCAGCGCCGCAGTCGCCTCTTCCAACGATATGGCCATGCGGTAAAACGACGGCCCGTTCGCTTTGCGCATCAAAGCCTGCGCTTCCGCCTGTCCGTCGATGTCCAACGAAAGGTACAGAAATTCGACGCCTAGTCCCTCGTACTCCTGCTGTAGCTCAAGAATCGTCGGCAGCAACTCCACGGATTCCCGCGACCAACTAGCCCAAGCATAGACAACTGTAGGAATCTCACGGCGGCCGACAAGCTCTGACCAGTCATCAGCGTCGGTCAGATCCTCAACTGATCCAGGATGCTCGCAGCCCAATGCCGCGAGCCAAAGCAGAAAGCAGGCTGCGCGCAGCGACCGAATTCGACTACTCCTTCTTCAGTTCGAAGGTATAGAACAACTCCATGCGATCGTCGAAGCTGCTGACCTTGCGCACTTTAGCTTCGTAGCCGTCAGCATAAGCGCGCAGTTCATAATCGATATTAGGGTCGAGGCCGTAAAAGTAATACTTACCAGCGCTATCCGTGTGGAAGGACTTCACGTCCAACGTGCGCATGTTCTTCAATTGCACGACCGCCTGCAAGGCGACTTGCGCCTCATCCGTCACTAGGCCGTTCACGGACCTCATGGGGGCTTCCTTCTTCTTGTATTTGTCGAAGATGCCCTGGCCCAGCGCGGCGCTTGAGGTCAGCGCCGCAACTACCGCAGCCAAGACCAATGTATTGCGCAACTTGGGCAGTCTCATGATTCCTCTCCTTACTGTTGGACGTGCCGCCAGGCCGAAACGTTCCGCCGTCTCATTCCGCTGGCTCCAGCTGAAAGTTCGCCGTTGTTCGCGCCGCCTCAAAGGCCGTCAATTCTCGCTCTTGCGGCTTCATCCCTTTGGCCTCGGCTCGCAACCGGTAGGTGACGCCGTCCAGCGTTGCCGGAACGCGCAGCGCAAATTCGCCGCGCGTGTCTGTAACCGCTTCCCATTTGTCGTTGCCGCCGTCCGTCGCATACGCCGTAACAACGGCTCCTTGCAGCGATAGACCCTGGCGAAACACCGTACCAGACAGCAGCCCCAGCGGCCCGCCTTTGCGGCCGGCCTTCTTCCCTTTCTTCTTGTCTTTGCCTGCGGCCAAGCCGCCGAAGCCGAAGGCGCCAAGCAAGACGAGTCGTCGCGACAAGTTCGTCATGGCTCGTTGCCTAGCATAGCAGGCCATTCACGCTGCTTTGATATGCTCCAATCGGAGACGAATGGGTCGCGCCTATCCCTCTCAGCCCGTCATCGGTGTCGGAGCCATCGTGTTGCAACAAGACGAGGTGCTGCTGATTCGACGCGGCGCCGCTCCGCAAAAGGGTCTGTGGTCTCTTCCCGGCGGCGGCCTGGAACTAGGCGAGAGCCTCGATCAAGCCGTTCAGAGGGAAGTGTTGGAAGAAACCGGCCTCGAAGTACGCGTCCTGGAGTTCGCCGGGGTCTTCGAGCGCATCACCAAAGACGACACCGAGGCCGTCCAGTATCACTACGTGCTGCTCGACTATCTCTGCGAAATGGTCGGCGGCGCCCTCGCTGCCGGCGATGATGCAGCCGAAGCCGAATGGGTCAGCCGTGACACGCTCTGCGACCGTTCCCTCACGCCCGGCCTTGAGGACGTAATCGACAAGGCCTTCCGCCTGCGCCAGGGCGTCCGATCATGATGCCCCCCGCCTTAGTTGCCTTGGAATTGCCCGCGCTGCTGGGGATTCTCAAGCGCTACGTCGCGAGTCCGCTGGGACAAACCCAGCTCGACGCTGCCACGGCGCAAGGGCCATTGGCTGGCCCGAAGGCAGCTGCTGCGTCCCTGGTCGAAGTGGCTGAGGCCATGGAGTGGATTCGATCCGCCGCCTCTCCCGATCGCCGCACGCTCACGCCTTTGCCGCGCTTCCTCGGACTCCAGGACTGTCGACCCTACATCGATCGCCTGCAGACGCAGGGGACGGTGCTCGAACCGGCCGAAATATCCGCCGTCCTCGAACTGCTGAACCGCGCCGAGGAAATCAAGCAACGCCTCTGGCGCGAGAAGAGCCGCCGGCCCCTGTTGGGCGCCTACGCTGATCGCATCGCCGAATTCGCCGAACTTTGCCGTCAACTGAGCGGCAAGATACTGCCCGACGGCGCCCTCGGCGACCACGCCAGCCCCGAACTTGCCCGCATCCGCCGCCAGGCCGATCAACAGCGCCTGCGCATCCAAACCTCGCTCGAGAAGTTTGTGCGCCGCCATTTCGACGAGGGACTGTTACAAGATGCCTACTCGACGATCCGCAACGGCCGCTCAGTCGTGCCGGTCAAGGCCAGTTGGAAGGGCCGCGTTGACGGCGTGATTCATTCCGCCAGCGGCACCGGACAGACCGTCTTCATCGAACCGCTCGAAACCATCGCCGAAAACAATCGCCTCGTCCAACTCATGGAAGAGGAACAGCAGGAGATTCTGCGCATCCTGCGCACGGTCACCGTGATCGTCCTCCTGTTCGTGGTGCTGATGTTCTGGGTCACGCGCCTTGAATCGATGCCGCGCTCGGCGCTTATTATCAATTGGCTGGTGCTCGCGGCGCTGCTCGCGGGTCCGCGCATCCT
>CAZYOX010000164.1:0-9564 GCA_964649285.1 uncultured Bryobacterales bacterium
GGGTCCCCCGTGCCGCGAACCTCGGTATGCAAAGCTTCCGCCAGGGCCTTGTAGAACTCGGTAGAGAACTCGCCGCGGAACATCATGGCGAGGTCGCCGCTCTCGCGCCAGTTCGCTTGGGCGCCCAGTTGGGTGGAGACCCGTTGATGAAACTTGGTGCCCGGCAGCGGGTATGAGACCGAAACGCCGACATCGTCCGGTTGCGTTTCGCGCACCATGCGGATCGTTTGCTCGATCTCTTGCCAGGTTTCTCCCGGATAGCCGAACTGCAGGAAGAAACATGCTCGGATGCCGTGACGACCGAGGTTTTCGCGGGCTTCGTAGATGTCTCCGACCGTAATGTCCTTGTCCATCGCGTCGAGGATTTCTTGGGATCCGGATTCCGCGCCCATCCATACTTCGCGGCACCCAGCTCGCTGTAGGGCGTCCACGGCGTCTCGCGTCATCAAGTCGCAGCGCGATTGCATCTTGAAGGGGATGGCGGCGTCGCGTGCTTGGACCGCTTCGGCCAATCGACGAGTCCAGCGTCCTGAAAGCGCGAAGATATCGTCGGCGAACCAAATGTGATCCGGCTGAAGCGTGCGCTTCAGATGGACCATCTCTTCGGCGGTTCGCTCGGGCGAGTGGACGCGGTAGTTGGCGCCGAAGACCGGCTTCGCGCACCAATTGCAGCGGTATGGGCAACCGCGGCTGGACACGAGATTGAGCGAGAAATAACCATGGGCTTCGCGCCAGGCCCGTCTGTAGCTCTCCGCATCGACTAGATGCCAAGCCGGGAAGGGAAGCTGGTCTAGATCCGTCAGCGGTACACGCGGAGGATTGTGATGTGCGCCCTGTGAGCAAAGGCGCACGAGGCCGGCGATGTCGTCGAGTTTGACGCCTTGAGCGATTTCGACCATCGTCTGCTCGACTTCCCCAACGACGACGCCGCGCACGCCCGCTTGCAGGTAGTCGAGAGCGTGGTCCGTGGCGTCTGAGCCGTGTACGAAGGTTGCGACGCCGTACTCATTGGCGATCGGCGTCATGGCAAGCGCCAGCTCGCGGTTCTGCGCCAGGCACATCTTCGTGATGAAGTTGAAATCGTCTTCGCAGATGATGAGTTGCGCCGGCTGGTGCTTTTCGATTGCCCGGCGGAAGCTCTCGAACGATGATTCGAGCGTCGGATCGTAGAATGCGACATCGATGCCGCTGCGCTCCAAAGCGGCGGCTACAAGCAGCGTTTGCAGCGGCGGGTAGGGCTGCATCTTCGCGGTTTGCTTCTTGTCCGCGAAGATGTGGTTGCTATGGGTGAGCAGGACGTCGGCCATCGTTATGCGCTCCTACTCAGAAGCCGGCTCAAAGGCTGGCCGGTAATCAACGAACGCCGCATTATCAGCCAACGGCTCGACATGGACAGCCAAAGCTCCCAAGGCAGCGAGAACTGATGCCGCCGCAGACGCCAGTGCAGCGGTTTGCGGCAGAGATTGAGCAAGCGGCGCCTGAGGGGAGAGGCGGATTTCACTTCCGCCTTTCCGAGTTGATTGTTGAGGAGGAAGTACGAAAGGCTGCGCCGTAGGTCGCGCAAGGTGGAGGCGGTCAACCACGGCAAGTGCGCTGCACCAGCGTCGATGTCCGCCCATTTCTCGAGCGAATGAGGACGCCTGACGCCTCTGGCCAGTAAGTCGGGCCAAATCGTGAGTCCTGGGTAAGCAGTGAAGATATTGGGCGAGAATGTCACGCTGGGGTAGCGGGCGGCGATTTGCCCCATGACCGCTAACGTCTGCCGGCGGTGGCGCTCTTCCTCGCCGGGGTAGCCGAAGATGAGATTGAGAGTGGCGCGAATATCAGCCCGGCTGCACTTCCGAGCCGCCTCGCCGATGTCTTCGATCCGTTGGTGGCTCTTGTCCATTGCTTTGAGGATTTCCGGCGATGCCGACTCTGTGCCGAAGCCGATGTGGGTTACGCCGCTGCGCGCGAGCAGCCGGACTTCCTCGTCGCTCATGCGGCACAGCAAGTCGGTTGAGGCTTGAAAGGTCCAGCGGAACCGGACTCCGGAGCGGATGATTCCTTCGGCAATGGCGATAGCTCGGCGGACATCGACGAGAAAGTTGGAATCGACGAGTGCGATCTCTTCGAGCCGGTATCGGCTGGCCAGCTCCGCCATCTCGGCGGCGGCGCGTTCCGCGTCGTAGGCGTTAAATCGCCGGCCGTAGTAGACGAGGTCGGTGCAGTAGTTGCATGCGTAAGGGCAGCCCGTGCTGGTCGCGTAGGGTAGCTTGCGGACGCCTCCCTTGCGCTCGTAAGCGTCGAAATCGACGAGGTCGTAGGCGGGACGAGGTAGATCCGACAAGGCTGCGATCGGCCGATCCGGGTTCGCCCGGATTTTCCCTTCTTCCTTGAACCAGCACCCGGCAACACCGGACAGAGACTCGCCTGTCGCCACACGATCGAGCACCTCGACAAGCGTCCGGTCGCCCTGATTGCGGACGATGATGTCGACAAACTCCTCGCGTAGGGTTTCCTCGGTCGCTAGCGTTGGGTGCCAGCCGCCGAAGATTATCGGGACTTCCGGCCGCAGTCGCCGGACGAGTTTCGCGGAGGAGATGCCGTGACGAATCATCAGTCCGGTGAGCAACGACACTCCGAAGGCAGCGCACTTCTTCGATTCCTGTTGGATTCGGGCTAGCGGGTCGGGCTCCAACATGCCGTCGATCAGAACGGGCTCGTATCCGGCGTCGCGCAGCGAGCCGGCAAGACTGAGCAAACCGAGCGGCGGACCGATGACCGTGCCGGAATAAGGCGGCTGATACAGAATGACCCGCAGCGAACGAGTCCGCATCAACATGTGACGGCCTCGCTTTCGAGAAGCTGCGCGTCGACCTTCGCCTTCGGTCTGCCGATCCGGGGACCAACCCAGTCCTTGACTCGCAACTCGAACGGAAAGGCGTAGACGTCATGGTCGAGCCGCCAACGGGCCGCAACACCAATCGAGCCGTGAACGATACGCTGCAGGGCGTTGGTCTTGCTAACGCCGATGGGGACGCGCCTGAACGCAACCCGCAAATATTCCCGCATGGTCTGCACGCGCTCGTGGCGGGCCCCTTTGAGCCAGGGCAGGACCGTATAGCGAGGGAAAAAGTCGGCCCAACCTTCGAGAGTCTTCGGGACTTCAATTCCCAACTCGAAGGCGCGTTCCATAACCGGCGCTCCGGGGTAAGGCGTGAAGATGTTGGTCCAGAACTCCGCGCCCGGATAGCGGCGGCAGATGTCCATGATCAAAGCGATCGACTCGCGCCGCTCCGTATCACCCTCTCCGGGGTAGCCGAAGATCATGTTGAACGACGGCCTGATGCCTGCCGCCGATAGACGCTCCGCAGCGGCATAGATGGTACCGATGTTTTGGAACGTCTTGCCCATCAGCCGCATGACTTTCGGCGAGCCGGTATCGGCCCCTTGGGCCACCTGGGATAGCCCGGCGCGCCGCAGCAACGCCAACTCCTCAGCCGTCATGCGCCCCACGAGGTTGGTGGAGGCCTGGATGCTCCAGTCGAACCTCACGCCGCGTCGCAAAATCCCTTCCGCGATGGCGACCGCCCGTGCGCGATCAACGAGGAAGTTGTCGTCGACTACCCACAACAGGCTCAGGCCGTAGCGGGCGACGAGATCGCAGGTTTCCTCGGCGACTTGCTCGGGATCGAGGGCATTCCACTTGCGCCCGTAGACGCCGTCATTCGTGCAGTAGCCGCAGTTGTAAGGACACGCCAAACTCGACGTGTACATCGCCCAGCGCCGGCCGCAGATGCGTTCGTAGGCGTCGAAGTCGGCGAGGTGATACGCCTTCGGCGGAAGCTCTCGTATGGCCCGCAACTCCCGATTGGGGTTCAAAATCAGGCGTCCGTCACTGTCCTTGTAGCCGACGCCGGCGATCCGGTCGAGTGAATCGCCTGCCGCAATCCGCTCAACAACCTCAAGCAGCGCATCTTCGCCCTGTCCGCGCACGACGACGTCAACGTAGGCGGCTGCAAGCGTCTGGTCGGGGAGTAGGGAAGGGTGCCAGCCTCCCAGAATCACCGGCTTGTCCGGGTAGAGGCGCTTGGCCTCGCGAGCGATCAAGACTGTCTCCTTGATCATCGGGCCGGTGACCAGGGAAACCGCCAAACAGAGCGCGTCCCGAAGTTCTTCGATCACGCGCTTGCGGAAGTTCGGCGTGATGGTCGAGTCGACGATGGAGACTTCGTAGCCAGCGCGCAGTAGTGGCGTCGACACCGCCAGAATTCCGAGCGGCGCCGTCGCTTCCTGGCTCGAAAAGGCCGGGAAAAAGAAGACCACCTTTTTCGATCGCGGTCGCAACGACGCCTCAACTTTGCGTTCGCACATCGCGGGCTCATTCCTTGTGACAGGGATCGATCGTTTGGGGGAACACCTTTCGCAGCCGTGTTCTCTGCTCGAAGGACCCGTTGTCTAAGCCATTCGAGATCCTCGCCTGGCTCCAATGAACAGCGAAACACCTCTGGTTAACGTCAACTCGGCCCACTCACGGACCCTGTTGTGGCCGGCGCATCGGCACGACTCTTTGCGCCGCATCTACCAGGTGGAACCCTTTGTTGCGGCGGCGACCTTGTTGGCGGCAGCCCCTGGGTTGCTCGCCGTCGCGGCTACGATCGCTCTCCTTTCACGCCGAGCTCCGCTGATACGGCATCGCCGCGTTGGCTTGGGAGGCGCCGAACTGCCGCTGCTGAAGTTCCGCACGATGTGGGACAAGCGCGGACCGTGGACTTGGCCGCGGCTCATTGAAGACGTCTCCGCCACGGTGCCGATAAAGAAAGAGGGCAGCGACGAGCGCGTCTCGAGCCGCTTCGCCGCTTGGTGCCGACGCTATTCCATCGACGAACTCCCGCAGCTCTATCACGTGGCTCGCGGTGAAATGTCTTTCGTCGGACCACGCCCCATCACGCGCGCGGAGCTGGATGCGCACTACGGCGAGAGCGCTCGAATCGTCTTGACCATGCGCCCTGGGCTAACCGGTCTCTGGCAGGTCGCCGGGCGCAGCCGGTTGACCTATGCGCAGCGCAAGCGTCTCGATCTCCGGCTTGTGCGTTCCGCCTCGCCGCAGTTGTACTTCCGAATACTGTGGCGTTCCGTTCCGCAGGTGTTGAGTGGCAGCGACGCGCATTGAGGGAGCGCTATTGCGCCGAAGTATAGGCGCGGCTGAATTCGAGCTGCGGCAATGGGCGCCGCTGTCACTGACGCTCGTTACCGCCGGCGCCGCATCGGTATCCATCGCAGCGTTGCAAATTGCGCTCGGGGCGGGTCTGGCGGCGCTCATCGTACTGCGGATCCCGCTGCGTTTCCCGCCGATCGGAGCGCCTCTCGCGTTATTCGTCGCGCTGACGGCGATCTCGATTGCGTCGTCGCCCGATCCGGCAGCCGGCTTGCCGCAGTTGCGGAAGTTTTACGCCTTTGGGGTTGTCCTGCTTGTCTGCAGTACGATTCGAACCGAAGGACGAGTGAAGCTGCTGCTGGCCGCCGCTTGCGCGACGGCGACCGCCTCCGCTTTAGCGGCCTTGGATCAATCGCGCGTACGTTGGCAGGAAGCGATTGACTTCCAGGCGCCGCGGTACGACTACATCCTGGACGGGCGCGTCACCGGCTTCCTCGGCCATTGGATGACCTTCGCGGGCGTGCAGATGATCATCCTGCTGCTGTTGCTGTCTTTCTTGGTTTCCGGAGCGTCGAGTGCATGGAAGCTTGCCGGCTGGGCCTGCGCTGCAATCATTTGGACCGCCTTGGTGCTGAATCTGACGCGCTCCGTTTTTCTCTTCGGCGTACCTGTCGGGGTTGTCGTCTTAGCTTGGGGAACGCGCCGTCGACGCTTTTGGTTCGCCTCAATCGTTTTACTCGCCGCGCTGCTTCTCGCTTCGCCCTCCCCGATTCGCGAACGCGTCGCCTCCATCCTCGAACCGCACGGCGCCGTGGACTCGAATTCCCGACGACTGATCATGGCCAAGACCGGCTGGCGCATGATCGCCGCCAATCCCCTGTTAGGCGTCGGCCCCGAACAGGTCGGGGTGCAATTCGACGACTACGTGCCTGGGGACGTTCGGCGGCCGCTGCCAAAAGGCTGGTACGGCCACGTGCACAACCTCTATCTGCAGTACGGCGCGGAGCGCGGACTTCCGGCTCTCGCTTGCTTCTTGTGGCTGATTGTACGCATCGCGCGGGACATGGTTACCGCCCTCCGCCAAACGAGCCGTGGCGCGTGGGTTTTCCGCGGAGTCCTGGCAGTTACTGCCGCGGTCTTGGCCGAAGCCTTCTTCGAATACAACTTGGGAGACAGCGAGGTGCTCACCCTCTACCTGGCTATAGTGGCATGCGGCTACGCGCTCGCTCCGCCCGACGACAACCAACTCGTTCGGCAGGAGGCGCAGATTCCATGAGGATCGCGCTCGTTCATTACTGGTTGCTTGGACACCGCGGCGGCGAAAAGGTCCTCGAAGCGATCTGCCGCATCTTCCCGTACGCCGATATATTCACGCTCTTTTACGAACCGGAACGGGTTTCTCCGCTGATTCGCTCGAAACGCGTCATCGCGTCCTACCTCAACCCTCTTCGCAGCATGCACCGTTCGTTGCTTCCCTTGATGCCTATGGCGCTCGAGTCATTCGACCTGCGTGACTATGATGTCGTCATCAGCAGCGAGTCCGGACCTGCGAAAGGTGTTCTGACCCCCGCGCGGTCTCGGCACATCTGCTACTGCCACACGCCGATGCGCTATCTCTGGGAACTATATCCGGCGTACTTGAAAGAGCTTCGCCCGGGACCGATTCGCGGCGCCCTGATGGCGCCGGTGGCCAACTACTTGCGGGTGTGGGACTATGCGTCGGCGGCACGCGTAGACGCTTTCATCGCTAATAGCCGAAACGTCAAGCAGCGGATTCGCCGCTCTTACCGTCGACAGGCTCGCGTCGTCTACCCGCCGGTTTCCACGTCTTCGTTCTCATGCGGCTCTGATCAGGGTTACTTCCTGATTGTGTCGGAACTCGTCGGATACAAACGCCTCGACTACGCCATCCGTACGTTTGGCCGGAGCGGACGGCGACTCAAGGTTGTCGGCGACGGCCCCGAGTACAAGAGATTGACTGCGGGTAAGCAAGCGAACATCGAATTCTGCGGCCGCGTACCTGACGCCCAACTGCGCGAGCTCTACGCTGGCTGCACGGCCTTCGTCATGCCCGGCGAAGAAGACTTCGGCATCACGATGGTCGAGTCGCTGGCTAGCGGCAAGCCTGTCGTTGCGTTGGGTCGTGGCGGAGCGCTCGAGATTCTCGGGAGCGACTGCGGCTTGCTCTATTTCGAACCAACAGAAAGCGCGCTCGAAGACGCATTGCACGGCTTCGAGCGGTCCCGAGGTTTGTTTCGTCCCGCACGTCTACAGCGCCGCGCATTGGCCTTTTCCGAAGCTGTGTTCGAGCGTAAGTTTCGCGCTGAGTTGCGCCGCCACGGACTCGACGAGTCGTACCATGATCCCAGCGGCGAGGAGTTCGAAGACGAACCGAGCGTCGTTGACTCGTAGGCCCGTAAGATTTACGAGCTGTTTACAACCCCGTGACGATTGCACGGAGACTCCTCCGTACGATCGTACTCGTGAAGGCCCGCACACGATACGAACGAAATACGTCCGGCGAGACAAAAGGTCGCCCTCCGGCCGTTGGCCTCCTGTCGGATGAAGAACTTGCCGTTGGCTTGTCCACTGCGACCTCAGATCGACGTTTCGATGAGCTTTTTGGAGAGTTTTTCCGCCGTTACCGTCTGCCGGTGACCAATTGGTGCTTCCGCATCAGCAGGGACGTGGACTACGCCAGCGATCTCGCGCAAGAGGTGTTCCTGCGAGCCTACCAGCGCATCGGGACGTTTCGCGGCGATTCGCGGCTGTCCACCTGGCTTTACGCCCTTACGAAAAATCACTGCCTCAACGCCCTCCGTAGGCGAAACAATCAGCCAGCCAGCGTGAGCGACGTGGCGTTATTCGAGATATGCGGGTCCGACGGCTCCGAATTGCAAAAAGCTGTGGAGCGGCATGAATCGGCGCACTTGCTCGGCCGCCTGATGCGGTCCACGCTGACTCCGATGGAGTCCCGCGTGATGACTCTGCACTACGGACATGGCGTTTCTCTGGCCGCGATCACCAGCGGACTTCGACTGTTGAATCCCAGCGGCGCCAAAGCGCACATCGTGAATGCTCGCCGCAAACTCAGCCGGGCGGCTGGCGGGAGAAATCGAAAGTCGGAGGTGGATCATTCCGAAGCCTGCGCCGCTCTGGTTGACTTCGCAACTCGCTAACCCGCTCGCTTTATTTTCGATCCGATTCAGCGGGCTTATTGGCGACACGATTAGCGTCAGCAGCCTCACCATTCTTGCCAAGCTCATCGGAGCCGGCAAGGCGGTCGTCATCGCCCGGGCGTTCGGTTCCGGGGTCGAGTTGGACGCTTATCTGCTCGCTTTCCTCGTTCCATCATTTATCGCCGATGTCTTCTTCGGCGCATTGCTGACATCGCTGGTTCCCGTCTTGATCGAGACCGAACAACGGCAAGGGAAGCGTGCGGCGGAATCGCTGATTGCCGCTGTGCAGCGGCGAAGCTTTTGCTTCTCCGCGATCGGCGCGGCAGTGCTCCTCGTTCCGGCGGCGCTTATTGCTTGGAGTTCCGCAACCCCGCAGAGATTCGGCCTGGCCGCCGGGATGGTCGCCGCCATGACGGTGCTGTTGCCTATCACCGCATTGGCGAATCTTTGGCGATCCGTTCTCTACTCCCAACGCCTCTTCGCCGCTCCGGCGGCAGCCTCCGCGGCAGTGCCCGCGGTGCTGATCGTTTGCGTGGCGGCGAGCGCCCGCTCGCTTGGCGTCTGGAGCTTAGTATTGGGCACAATTCTTGGCGCCATAGCCGAGTTAACGACTATAGGAATCAGCGTCAGGCGTAGCGGCTGTGCTCTGTTCCCGCCCAGGGAGATTGCTTTGCCGCTGGGACGTTTGAGGCGGGAGTTTCGCTACCTTGCTGCCGCGGCGGCGGTAAGCGCGGGAGGCGTGGTCATCGCCCAAGCGATGGCCGCTGCTCTCGGGGATGGCGCTGTGTCGGTACTGAACTACGGCACGCGAATCGTCGCAGTGATTCTCGCCGTCGGTCCGTCGGCGCTTGGCGTAACAGTGCTGCCGTATTTCTCCGCGATGGTCGCGACTGGCTCCGGCGGAGAACTCTCGAAAAGCCTCTCCCGTTTGCTTATATTCGTGGGAGTTGTGAGCGCTGCGGCTACCGGCTTGTTGATCGCGTTGTCGCCCTGGATTGTCAGGGTCATTTTCGAGCGCGGAGCCTTCACCGCGGAGGATACTGCTGCGGTAGCCGTCGTCCAGCAACTCGCACTGCTTCAGGTTCCGTTCGCGGTTTGCACGATTATGCTGATGCGGACGCTGACGGCGTTCCAAGCTAACAACGCGTTATTGCCCGTTTCTGCCGCAACTCTCGCGGTCAACGTTGTGCTCAACTACATCCTTTCGATTCCCTACGGCGTCGCCGGCATCGCGCTGGCGATGTC
>CAZYOX010000165.1:0-9557 GCA_964649285.1 uncultured Bryobacterales bacterium
GAGAAGGCCGAAGCGCTCGCGGCAAGGATCCACACCGGCCGCAGCCGCAACGAACAAGTGGCGACGGACTTCCGGCTGTGGATGAAGGGCGAGATCCGCCGTAACCAGCAGCGGCTCATCGATTTGATGCAAGCGTTAGTCGATTTCGCCAAGCGCGAGCCGACTGCGCTGTTGCCCGGCTATACGCACTTGCGGCGGGCGCAGGGCGTGCTGTGGGCTCACTACTGTTTGGCCTACTTCGAGATGTTCTCGCGCGACTACGATCGCCTGGCCGACGCCTACCGTCGGACGGACGTGTTGCCGTATGGCGCGGGAGCACTGGCGGGATCGGGATTCCCGCACAACCGCGAGGCGATCGCTAAGGACCTGGGCTTCGCTGCGATCTCCGCCAACAGCCTGGACGCCGTTTCGGACCGCGATTTTGCGTTGGACTTTCTGTATGCGGCGTCGACCACGATGCTCCACATCAGCCGGTTGGCGGAGGACTGGATCCTCTACACCTCGGAGGAGTTCGGTTTTCTTGAGCCTGGCGATGAAGTGACCACCGGGTCGAGCTTGATGCCGCAGAAGCGCAACCCGGACGCACTCGAACTCGTGCGAGGGAAATCGGGACGCGTGATCGGCGATCTGCAGGGGTTGATGGTGGTGATCAAGGGCCTGCCCATGGCCTATAACCGCGATCTGCAAGAAGACAAGGAAGGCGTCTTCGATGCCGCCGACCATCTAGGCGGTTGTTTGGAAGTCATCCGCTTGTGTGTGGAGACGACCAAGGTCAATGCCGCCGCGATGGAGAAGGCAGCTGACGATAGTTGGACTTGTGCCACAGCCTTGGCTGAGTTCTTGGCGCGCAACGGCGTGGCGTTCCATCGCGCGCATCAGATCGTCGGTTCGCTCGTATTGCAGAGCACGAAAGCAGGACGCAAGCCGGCGGACTGGACGCTGGAGCAACTGAAAGAGATTGCGCCGGAGTTTGACGCCGAGGCGGCAAAGCTGCTCTCGGCCCGCCGGGCTCTAGAGAACCACACGACAGCGGGCGCCACTGCGCCGGCCGCGGTGGCGCGGTCACTGGCCGCTGCGGAAGCTCGGCTGGAGGGATTGCGCGGGGCTGAATGACAAAGACGCAGCGCCAGGCGGCCATTCTCGCGACGATTAGCCGCGCCTCGATCCGCACCCAAGAAGACTTAGCCGAAGCTCTGCGGCGCCGGGGCGTGGAGGCCAGCCAGGTGACTCTTTCGAGAGACCTGCGCGAGTTGGGGGTGTTTAAGACAGGCGAGGGTTATCGGGAACCCGGACTGCAACCGACGCAAGAAGGCGCCACTCCTTTGGCGGCGGTGTTGCACCAATTTCTCACCGAAGCGATTCCGGCACAGAATCTCGTTGTGCTCAAGACACGGCCGGGCGGCGCGGCCGCTCTAGCGCTAGCCATCGATCGCGCTCACTGGCCCGAGATCATCGGCACGGTGGCCGGCGACGACACGATTCTCGCCGTCACGGCTTCGCACAAGGCGGCCGAGGCGATCGCCGCTCGCCTTCTTGAGGCTTAGAGCGCCTTGTAACTCTTGGAGAAGCCGTTGCGGCTGTTCAAGATGGCGAAAGTTCCATCGGCCTGAATCGTGGCCTTGATCCAGTGCCCTTCACAGTCTTCGCTCTCGCCCAGGTTGGCGATTCTTTCTTCGTCGGTATTGAGTGCGCCCTCGTTGAGAGCGGTATGACTCTGCCACAGATCGACGAGACGCGGCGTTTCCATCAACGCCGTATAGGCCAACGGATCGCCGCCCTTGTGGGGACCGTTATTCATGACGGCGACTTGAGGAGCAATCGCGTTAATCATCTGCGGAGAGTTCGAAATGAACATGCCGTGGTGGCTGACCTGGTAGAGATCGATCTGGCCAAACGGATTCTCCGGACAGACGGCGGCTAATTCTTCGGGCCAAGTGAAATCGCCCAAATCGAGGAACTCGAAATCGCCCATGCGCAGGATGAAGCCGACGCTCTGGCCGTTCTCCAGCCCTGCCTGCGCGACTTCCTTTTGCTCGGCGCCTTCGCAGTAGGGGTTCGTGCTGGAACCGTCGCCTTTGATGGCTTCCCCGCGTGCGGTGACGAACTCAAAGTCGACGCCCGTCAGCGGCAGCGTGTCGCCGGGGTTCACCGTGGTGCGCGTTCCGGCCGCTTCGCGGTAGTTCTGCCACAGCTGGGCCGCGCGTTCATTGCGGTTTGCCTCTATGTTGTCGCCGTGGTCCAGGAACTGATTGATCGGTACCAGCGCCTTCAACGCGGGAACGCCGCCTATATGGTCTCGGTGATAGTGCGAGGTAATGAAGTAGTCGATTTCCTTGCGGCCGACTTCGTTTTCCAAGACGGAGGCGATGCGCTTGGCGTCTCTGCCGTCGTTGTCCGGCCAGCCCGCGTCCATCAGCACGGTTTCGCCGGCCGGCGTGACGATCAAGGTGGCCGCGCCTCCTTCGACATCGATCCAGTAGATCTCCAACGGCTGGGCATCGTTGGAACCGACGGCGGCCGTTTCCGCCGTGTCGTCGCCTCCGCAGGCGGCCAACCAAACAGAAGCAAGAACCAGCAGAAACTTTCTCATACCGATGGGATAAGTATAGCTAGCGGGAACCGCTAGAATCTTACGATGCTGCTAGTCGATCGTCCTCATGGCCCCGCCGTCCCGGGGCGACCTCCCGTCGAGTCAAGAGAGGGGATGGTTGCCGCCAGCCAGCCGCTTGCCGCCGAGGCGGGAGTGGAGATTCTCAAGGCTGGCGGTAACGCGTTTGACGCAGCCGTGGCCACGGCCGCAGTGCTCGGCGTGGTCGAGCCGATGATGACCGGGCCGGGCGGCGACGTGTTCGTGCTGGCGCACGTAGCGAAAACCAATGAACTGATTGGGCTCAACGCCAGCGGCTTTTCGCCGGCGGCGGTGACGCCGCAGTTCTTCCGGGAGCGCGGCCTGGATAGAGTTCCGCAGCATGGCCCGTTCCCCGTCACCGTGCCGGGCGCGGTGAACGGTTGGGCGACGTTGCTGGAACGGTACGGCTCGATGAGCCTCGCTGATGTTCTGGCCCCGGCAATCCGCCATGCCGATAAAGGCTTCGCGGTGACGCCAATCATCGCCGGCGATTGGGCCGAGTACGGTGAGCCTTTCGCCGAGGATCCCGAGTTCAACCGCGTCTTCTTGGACGGCAACGGCAGGGCCCCGCGCCGCGGCGAATTCTTCCGTAACCCCGAGCTGGCGAATACCCTACGGCAGATTGCCGAAGGAGGTCCGCAGGCTTTCTATGAGGGACCGGCGGGCCGCGCGATCGTCGAGCTACTCAATGCGCTCGATTGGCCGATGACGATGGCCGACTTGCGGCATCAACACGCGGACTGGGTGACGCCAATCTCGACGACGTTTCAAGACGTGACCGTCCACGAACTGCCGCCCAATGGCCAAGGCTTCGCCGCTTTGCAGATGCTCAACATCCTGGAGCCCTATGATCTGGCGAAACTGGGGCACAATTCGGCCGACTACTTGCACCTATTGGTCGAGGCCAAAAAGCTGGCCTTCGGCGACCTGGACCGTTGGCTTGCTGACCCAGAGCAGAATCAACTGCCGACCCAGACGCTCATCTCGAAGGAGTATGCATCCCGTCAACGCGCCCGCATCGACGAAGAACGCGCCGCGCCCAGCTATCCCAGCGGAGTGACAGGCGGCGATACCGTCTACCTCTCGGTCGTCGACCGCGAGCGCAACGCGGTGTCATTCATCAACTCGATTCGTGCACTGTTCGGGTCCGGGTTGGTGGCGCCGGGAACGGGCGTGGTGCTGCAGAACCGGGGATCGGACTTCACGCTACGGCCTGGACATCCGAATGAGATTGGACCCCGCAAACGCCCGTACCACACGATCATCCCGGCGATGGCTTTCCGGGGTGGCAAGCCCTGGCTCTGTTTCGGCGTGATGGGCGGGCTGATGCAGCCCCAAGGGCATGTTCAAGTCTTGCTGAACCGGCTGGTCTTCGGCATGGATGTGCAACAGGCAGGCGACGCTGCGCGGTTCTGCCACTTAGAGGCGGGCCTGGCGCTGGAATCTGGCGTGCCGGCGAGCGTGACGGCGGAATTGGCGCGGCGCGGGCACGTGCTAGTCGACGGACGAAACTCCTTCGGCGGATATCAGGCCGTGGAAATTGATTGGGATACGGGCGCGCTGATTGGCGGGACGGAATCCCGCAAAGACGGCATGGCCGTGGGTTACTAGGCGGCGACGATCTGCGCGGCGAAAAATCCGTCGCCGGCATCGCGTCCAGGGAGACGGTCGAGCTGTTTAGAAACGTGCCACCCAGGGTTCGCAGCCAACACCGCTTCGACAACCGCCATGTTTTCTTCGGGCTCGATCGAGCAGGTGGCGTAGACTGCGATTCCGTTGGGCGCGAGAGCGGCCAGGGCATTGGCCAAAATTCGTTGTTGACGCCCGGCGAGATCCCCGAGGTCCGTGGGTTGCAGCCGCCATTTCAAGTCCGGGTTCCTGCCTAGAGTTCCGGTGCCGGAGCAAGGCGCATCGACTAACACGCGATCAAATTTTCGCCGGAAGGGAAGGCTCTGTTCGGCATCGAGGGCCACTAGGCCGAAGGGTTCGGCCGCAAGTTGGCGAAGAGTCCGAAGCCGGTGCAAATGCCGATCGCAAGCCACGATGCCCTGTGCCGTACCGCGAATCGCCGCCCCCTGCGCTGACTTGCCGCCGGGCGCTGCACACAGGTCCAGCAACGTGGTCTGGGCGGTCAGTTCCAATAAAGGAACGATCATCTGGGCGCCGAGATCCTGAATGCGGACGAGCCCATCCCGCCAGCATTGGGTTTGCTCGACCGCTCCCGAGACGACTTGGCGGGCCGAAGACAGCTCGGTCGGCTCCGTATGAACGCCTTCGTCCTCCAGCCGGCTCACTAGAGTCTCGGATTCGAGCGCCGGCGACAGCCGCAAGTAGGTCGCGGGCCGCTCGATGGACGCTGCGGCGATTTGGGCGGCGCTCTCCGAGCCATAGTGCCGCTCCCAGCGCCTGGCCAGCCACTCCGGCGCGGCCAGTTTGACCTCGACGGCCTTCGCAGGACGCTCGGGCAGTTTTCTCAGCACCGCATTGACCAGCCCGGCAGCTGACCGCTTGCGGCATTGCTTGATGAGTTCAACACTTTCGGAAACGGCGGCTCGCTCTGGGATACGGTCGAGGTAGCGCATCTGGTAGGCGCCAATACGGAGCGCGGTTAGGACCTCAGCGTCGAGCTTGGAAAGCGAACGCCCCAAGGCTTGCCCCAGGAGATTGTCCAGAACCTGCTGATGCCGTAAGGTCCCGAGAACGATCTCCGTAGCTAAGGCGCTGTCGCGAGGGCTGAGCGATTCGAGGAGTCGCCCATGGAGCAGTTCATCCACGAATGCGCCGGTCTTGCGGATGCGCAGCAGAACCCCGAAAGCGGCGCGCCGGGCTGGCGAAATGGGCACTTCCGCTACGCTAACAGTTTCGGCCGCACGGAGAGAAGGCGGAGGCTGCGTGCTATAATCCGCCCTTGAAAACGGACTAATTTGTGCACCTGCGGGCCGAGCGATTCAGGCGAATGGCCGATGCAATTGAGTTAACAGTCGCCAGCCATCCTCGGTGGCTTCGACTGATCCGGCAAGCCGTGTTGGAGTTCGCCCGCGAGACGGGATTCGACGCTCAAGACGGCAACGCGATCACGCTGGCGGTGGGCGAGGCCGTGGGCAATGTGATGAAGCATGCCTACGAGGGCCGCACGGACCGGACGTTTAGCTTGGCCTGCCGGACGCGCGGCGGTTTTCTGGAAATTGAGATTCGCGACAGCGGCGGGGCCTTCGACCCCAGCGGCACGCCGCAGTTGCCGCCTGATGAATTGCGGCCGGGCGGGCGCGGTCTCTATCTGATTAGGGCAATCATGGATGAGATCGAGTACGGTCGAGACGGCGAAGAGAACGTTGTCAGTATGAGGAAGCGTCTCGCAGCGGCGACGGCCGGATAGGCTCCTATGGATATTAACGTCAAACGGGAAGGTAAGCGGTCGGTCGTGGAGGTTTCCGGCGACATTGATCTGTACACGTCGCCCAATTTGCGCGAGACAGTGTTCGAACTATTTCGGCAGCGCGGGCAAGAGACTGTCATTGTCGACTTATCCGACGTCCAATACATCGATAGCTCGGGGATCGCCAGCCTCGTGGAAGGCCTGCAGGAAGCGAAAAAGATCAGCGCACGATTCGTCCTAGCCGGGTTGAACGAGGCGCCCCGCCACGTGCTCGAACTGACGCGCTTGCTGAGCGTTTTTGAGACCGCCGGCAAGGCGGAAGATGTTGCCTGATTACGTGCGTAGAAGCTCTAGCATCCCATGAATTTCTTTGCATCCGTCGGGCGCGCAACGATCGAAAAGATCGCCTACGTCGGCGGTCTTGGAATTCAATTCTGGAAGGGACTCCGCTCAAGCTATCAAGTCAATCCGCTCACCGGAAGCCGGTTGCGCTGGCGAGCGACTGTTGAGCAAATGGCCGTCGTCGGCTTCGATGCGTTGCCGGTCGTTTGCTTGATCGCCGGGGCGACGGGCTTGATCATGGCCTTCCAGGGCGGCGCCGAGTTGCGCCAGTTCGGCGCGCTGCAGTTCGTCATCAACCTGGTAGGCGTTAGCATGACGCGTGAGCTAGGCCCGCTGATGACGGCGATCGTCGTGATCGGCCGCTCGGGTTCGAGCTTCTCGGCGGAAATCGGCACGATGGTCGTGACGGAGGAAGTCGATGCATTGCGCTCGATGGCGCTCGACCCGATCGAGTTTCTGCTGGCCCCGAAGTACGTAGCCATGATGGTGATGATGCCGTGCTTGACGATCGCGGCGGTCACCTCGGGTATTCTGGCAGGCGGGCTGTTCACGTACTTTACGCTCGATATGACGCTTGGCGTCTATTTGCGCGCGACGCTGGAAGTGCTTGTGCTGCGCGATGTGATCTCCAGCATGATCAAGGCTATCGTTTTCGGCACGATCATCGTCCATGTGGGTTGCTTTGAAGGTTTCCAGGTAAAGGGCGGCCCGGTGGGCGTTGGACGATCCGCTACGGCGGCGGTGGTCAAGTCCATCTTCCTCGTGGTGCTCGCCGACTTGATGGCCACTGCCTTCTTCTACCTTTTCTGGCAATGAGCGACGTGGAAATCCATCCCGCTCTGCGCACACGTCTACGAGACGGGCAACCGCCGTTGATCTCGGTACAGGACCTGTTTGTGCAGTTCGGCGACCGCAAGGTTTTGCAAGGCGTGAATCTCGACATTTACGCCGGAGAGACGATGGTAATTCTGGGCGGCAGCGGCTCGGGCAAGACTACGTTGTTGCGCAACATCATGGCCTTGGACCGTCCCAACTCAGGCAAGGTGTACATCAAGGGCGTCGACGTTACGACTGCTTCGTCCGAGGAGTTGGCGGCGATTCGGCGAGTCATGGGCGTCTCGTTCCAGAGCGCCGCGATGTTCAACTCGATGACCGTTGGGGATAACGTGGCGCTGCCGCTGCGGGAACATACCAAGCTGGCCGAGCCGACGATCCGGCTGATGACCCAGATGAAGTTGGCGCAAGTGGGACTCAGCGGCGTGGAAGATTTGCTGCCGTCTCAGCTCTCCGGCGGCATGCGCAAGCGCGCCTCAGTCGCCCGTGCGTTAGCGATGGACCCGGAAGTGCTGATCTTCGACGAACCGTCCGCGGGCCTGGACCCGATTATCGCCGCCGGTATCGACGAGTTAATCATTCACCTCAAGCAGGCATTCAAGATGACCATCGTCATCGTCACCCACGAGATGCACAGCGCCTTTTTGATTGCCGACCGCATGTGCATGTTGCATCGGGGCAAGATCGTGGCGGTGGGAACGAAGGAAGAGATGAAGCATCACACGAACGAGCGTGTGAGGCAGTTCTTGGATAGGCGAGCGGATGAGCCGGATGACGAAAATCCGCAGTTTGTTGCCGGACTCTAAACGTTGCTGGGGCGGCGTCCTGCTCGCGGCGACGGTCGCGTTTCTGGCCCCGGCGCTTGCTCAGGCAGATCCGGACGTAATCCGCGCAGTGAAGAGTTCGGCCTCTCTTGAGACGCGGCTGCGTACGCTGTGCGACGAACTGGGACCCCGGCTAGCGGGAACTCCCGGCATGGCTCGCGCGGCCGACTGGGCTATGGGCCAATTTCAGGCGGCGGGCGTCGAGGCTTGGCTGGAGCCTTTTGAGATTCCACGCTCCTGGCGCGACAAGGGCGCCCAGATTCGCATCACCGAGCCTGTGCCATTCGAGCTTAAAGCGGTCTCCACCGCTTGGTCGCCCGCGACGCCCGCAGGAAAGGAAAATCTCGAAATCGTTCTCTCCGACGGGTTGGGCGAAGGCAGCATCTCGCGGCTCGGCGAGAAGGTTCGGGGCCGCGCCGTACTGGTCTTGTTGCACGAAGCCAAGACGTTCTACGCGATGGGCGTCCAGGAAGGCAATGCGATTCACGCCATGCGCGAGGCCGGTGAAGCGGGCGCCGCGGCGGTGCTGTTCGCCTCGATCAAGCCTGACCGCGTGCTGTTTCGCCATGTCCATTCAATTGACGCCCGCATGGACCCGGTCCCGAGCGCCGTGCTCGCTCGCGAAGATGCTCTGCGGGTGGGGCGGTTGATTTCCTCGGGCCGGTCCGTCAAAGCCCGCGTCTCGATTTCCACGGAGCAAACCGGTCCCGTGGAAGGCATCAACGTTGTCGGCGAAATTCGTGGAAGCGCGGTTCCCGACGAAGTCGTGATTCTCGGCGCCCATCTCGACTCCTGGGACCTTGGCTCCGGATGTCTCGACAATGGGGTGAATGCCGTTGGAGTCATCGAGTCGGCACAGGCCATTGTTGCGTCGGGCAAGCGGCCGCGGCGTACCCTGCGTTTTGTCTTGTTTGACGGCGAGGAGTATGGGCTCTTTGGTTCGCGCGCCTACGTGACGAAGCATCGCGAAGAATTGGACTCCGTCGTCGCGGTCGTCGTGCACGATATGGGCCAGGACCGAATTCAGGGCTACGCGCTTGGAGGCCGTCCGGAGTTAGAGGCGGGCCTGCGTGAGGCGATGTCGCAGATCGATGACGCCGCTGGCATGAGGCACATGCGGGATGCGTTTATCGGCAGCGACCACTTCGATTTTCAACTTGAGGGCGTGCCCGCGCTAGTCGCCATCCAAGACACCGGTTCTTATGTGTTGCCCTATCACTCCGAAGTAGATACCTTCGACAAAGTGGACCTGGACCAGGTTCGCGCCCGAGCTGCGGTTGCCGCATCCACCGTTTTCGGGCTCGCCAATGCGGAGCAGCGCATAGGACCGCGGTTGGACCGCGCAGGCGTGGAGACTATGCTGCGGCGTTCCGGTATGGCCGATCAGATGAAATTCTTGAGGCTGTGGGACGATTGGGAATCGGGCCGACGCGGTCGGCAAGCCAACCCATAAGAGAGCATGTCAGCATATCCAACAATTGGGCAAATACACCGGCTAGATCCAGCCTTCGACGAGTTGATCGCGCCGGAGGCACAGCTAGAAAAGCTGTCT
>CAZYOX010000166.1:0-9546 GCA_964649285.1 uncultured Bryobacterales bacterium
ACACGTTCCCCTACCTCGAGGTGAGGAACCCGACCGCGCAAGTCGAGCACGAGGCCACGACGTCGAAAATCGGCGAAGACCAGATCTTCTACTGCAAACAACGCGGCATCTCCGAAGAAGACGCCGTCTCGATGATCGTCAACGGCTTCTGCAAAGAAGTTTTTAAGGAACTCCCCATGGAGTTCGCCGTCGAAGCCCAAAAGCTGCTCGGCATTAGCCTTGAAGGCAGCGTCGGGTAGAACGGAGAAACCGATGGAGATCAATCTTAAACCGGAACACGAAAGGCTCCTGCAAGAGCAACTGCAGAGCGGCCGCTACCGAGGCCCGAGCGAAGTTGTCGAGAAGGCGCTTGAGTTATTGCGCCAGCGCGATGATCTCGACCGTGACGATCTGCGCGCCGCCATACGCAAAGGCTTCGACCAGGTTGAAGCGGGCGAGTTTGTGCGCATCGATAGCGAAGCAGATATTGAAATCTTGACCGAGCAAATCCATCAAAGAGGTTTGCAACGGCTGGCTAGTGAACCACCGAGGTGAAGAGTGCGCGACTCTCTCTCGAGGCTGTTAGGGACCTCGACGAGATTTGGTGGTACATCTACCGCAGGGGCTCGGCTGAGAGCGCACGGCGATGGACAAAGAGGATTTTGGCTAGGACGTCGTTGCTGGCTCAGACGCCATCGCTTGGCAAAGCCGTCGACGACTTGGAGAAAGGTTGGCGGGCGTGGCCCGAAGGGGAGTATGTCATTTACTACAAGATCTCACCCCCAGGGGTAGTGATTTCAAGAGTAGTGCATGGACGTCGAGACCAAGGCCTCGCTCTTGGCCGAGAAGACTGGAAACGAAATGCTTGAAGTGAAAGACCTCCGCGTTCGCGTGGAAGACAAAGAAATCCTCAACGGCATCAGCCTCAACGTCGGCAAAGGCGAAGTGCATGCCATCATGGGCCCCAACGGCTCCGGCAAGTCGACGCTTGCGGGCGTGCTCGCCGGGCGCGATGGCTACGAGATCACCGGCGGTTCCGTGACCTTCAACGGCGCGGACCTGCTGGACAAGGACCCCGAGGTTCGCGCCCGCGAAGGCATCTTTCTCGCCTTCCAGTACCCGGTCGAGATACCCGGCGTGTCGAACATGTACTTCTTGCGTACCGCGCTGAACGCCGTGCGCACGCACCGCGGCCAAGATGAACTCGATGCCGTCGACTTCATCGCTCTTGTCAAGGACCGCATGAAGAAGCTCAAGATGGACGAGGCTATGCTCAAGCGGGCAGTCAACGAAGGCTTCTCGGGCGGCGAGAAGAAGCGCAACGAGATCTTCCAGATGGCGGTGCTTGAACCGACATTGGCCATTCTCGACGAGACCGATTCGGGCCTGGATATCGACGCGCTCAAACTGGTTTCCGAGGGCGTCAATGCGATGCGTTCGCCCGAGCGCTCGATGATCGTCGTCACGCACTATCAGCGTTTGCTCGAACACATCGTGCCCGACAAGGTGCACGTCTTGGCCCACGGACAGATCGTTAAGTCCGGGGGCAAGGAGCTAGCGCTCGAGCTCGAAGAGAAGGGCTACGACTGGGTGGAAGAGCACCTCAGCGGCAAGCTCACGACTGCCTAGGAACATTTGAAGATGGCCGTCCAACAGCAAGACACCGCGGCATTCGTCGAGGCTTTCGCTGGGCTCAAGCGAAACGAGCCCGGCTGGCTCACCGAGCGCCGCCGCCTGGCGATCGAGCGCTTTTCGCTGCTCGGAATCCCCACTACGCGCGACGAAGAGTACAAATACACCAGCCTCAAGGCGCTCGCCGGCCAGACCTGGAGTCCTGCCTCGGCGGCGTCTATAGAAACGCCGAACGTTGATTATGCCGGCAAGGAGGCCGCACGACTCGTCTTCGTCGACGGCGGCCTCGTCGCCGCGACTGGCGACGCGTCGCTGCTCAGCAGCCTGCAATCGCGTCTCGACGACGTTGAGGGTCACCTCACGCGCTATGCAGATTTCGAATCTCACGCCCTGACGGCGCTCAACACTGCCTTCTTCACCGACAGTGCGTTGGTCGAGATCCCAGAGAAAGCCGTCATCGAGGGGCCGATCCACATCGTCTGGGTTTCCACCGGCCAAGCCGGCACGGTCGCGCATCCGCGCACGCTGATCCTCGCTGGACGCTCATCGCAGGCCTCGATCATCGAGTCGTTCGTCTCGCTCGCCGGCGGCGATGTCTGGATCAACCCGGTGACTGAGATCGTCGCCGAAGAGAACGCCCGCATCGAACACTTCGCGGTACAACAGCAGGGTTCTGGAGCGATTCACACCAGCGTCATCCAGGGGCTCATCGAACGCAACGGCTATATTTCAACGATTTCGCTGAGCTTCGGCGCGCGGCTAGCCCGCAACGACGTACGCGTCAAGCTCAACGGCGAAGGCGCTGAGTGCGCGCTCGACGGGCTCTTTGTCGTCAACGGCAAGCAGCACGTCGACCATCACACGGTCATCGATCACGCTTCGCCCCACTGCAACTCGCACCAACTCTACAAGGGCGTGCTTGACGGCGAAGCGCGCGGCGTCTTCAACGGCAAGATTTTCGTTCGCCGCGACGCCCAGAAAACCGACGCCATACAGAACAACAACAATCTGTTGCTTTCGCCCAAGGCCGAGATCGACACCAAACCTCAGCTCGAGATTGACGCCAACGACGTGCGCTGCACGCACGGCGCGACGATCGGCCAACTCGATGCTGAAGCATTGTTCTATTTGCAAGCGCGGGGCATCGGCGCCGTGCAAGCGCGACATCTATTGACCTACGCCTTCGCAGCCGACTTGCTCGAACGCGTCAACGTAACCCCGTTGCGCGACCACTTCGAGCACGTGCTAATGCGCACGCTCTCGGAAGATCCCGACGCGGAGGAGACGCACTCATGAGCATCAGCGCTTCTCACACAGCAACCACTTTCGACGTAGCCCGCGTCCGCCAGGACTTCCCGGCGCTCGATCAACTCGTTCACGGCAAGCCGCTGGCCTATCTAGACAATGCCGCCTCGGCGCAAACGCCCGTCCAGGTCATCGACGCCATTCGCGGTTTCTACGAGCGCGATCGCGCCAATGTCCACCGCGGCGTCCACGAGTTGAGCCAGCGCGCCACGAATAGCTACGAACAAGCCCGCGTCAAGGTGCAGCGATTTTTGAACGCTGCTGAACTCGAAGAGATCATCTACGTCCGCGGCGCCACCGAAGGCATCAATCTGGTCGCTTCCACTTGGGGCCAAGCAAACATCAAGGCGGACGACGAGATCCTCGTCTCGGCGCTTGAGCATCACTCGAACATCGTCCCCTGGCAGATGCTGTGCGAGCGCACCGGCGCCAAGCTGCGCGTCATCCCGATGAACCGGGAAGGCGAACTGCTCCAGGACAGGTACGCCGCGATGTTGAGCGAGCGCGTCAAACTCGTCGCCGTAAACCACGTCTCCAACGCGCTCGGCACCATCAACCCGGTCAAGCAGATGGTCGCCCAGGCTCACGCCGTGGGCGCTGTCGCCATGGTCGACGGCGCACAAGCGACGCCGCATATGAAGGTCGACGTGCGCGATCTCGACGCCGATTTCTACTGCTTCTCGGGACACAAGGTTTACGGCCCAACCGGTATCGGCGCCGTCTACGGCAAGCGCAAATTGCTCGAAGCGATGCCGCCCTATCAAGGCGGCGGCGACATGATCGCCTACGTCACTTTCGAGAAGACAACCTACAACGAGCTGCCTTATAAGTTCGAAGCCGGTACGCCTAACATCGCCGGCGCCATCGGCTTGGGCGCCGCCGTCGACTATGCGCGGAGCGTGGGCCTCGACAACATCGCCGCCTACGAAGCCGAACTGCTCGATTACGCGACAGAGCGAGTCGGCGCCATCGACGGCGTCCGCCTGGTCGGCACGGCCAAACACAAGGCCAGCGTGCTGTCGTTCCTGATAGGCGACGTGCACGCCCATGACGCGGGCACCATTCTCGACCGCGAAGGCGTCGCCGTGCGCGCCGGCCATCACTGCGCGCAACCGGTCATGGACTACTTCTGCGTTCCGGCGACGACACGCGCTTCCTTCGCCTTCTACAACACGCGCGAAGAGGTCGACGCGCTTTGCCGCGGCATCGCCAAGGTCAAGGAGCTGTTCGGCTGATGTCTGAGTTGCGCGATCTCTATCAAGAGCTGATCATCGATCACTCGAAAAAACCGCGAAACTTTCGCGAGATGGAAGACGCGACGCGCGAAGCCGACGGTTTCAATCCGCTCTGCGGCGACAAGCTGCATCTGTACATGAAGGTCGACGACGAAGGCATCATCCTTGACGTCTCGTTCAAGGGTTCCGGTTGCGCCATCTCGACGGCTTCAGCATCGATCATGACCTCGATGCTCAAGAATCAATCGCTCGACCAAGCGCGCAACTTGTTCAACATGTTTCACCAGTTGGTCACCCGTCCCGGCGACAATCCAGACCCGGATCACGCCCTAGGCATGGGCAAGATGGCCGTATTTGCCGGCGTCAACGAGTTCCCGGCGCGCGTTAAGTGCGCCACCTTGGCCTGGCACACCATGAAGAACGCGCTCGAAGATTCGCACGAACCAGCCAAAACGGAGTAATCGCATGACCCCTGAAGAGAAAGAAGAACTCCGCGAAGAAGTGATCGCCGCCTTGCAAGACGTTTACGATCCGGAGATCCCAGTCGATATCTACAAGCTCGGTCTGATCTACAACATCGATATCTCCGACACCGCCGACGTCGCCATACGCATGACGCTGACGACGCCCAACTGCCCCGCCGCGCAGGCGTTGCCCGACCAGGTCAAGAAGAAGACGGAAGAAATCGACGGGGTGAACTCCGCGGAGATCGAAGTGGTCTTCGACCCCCCCTGGACGCCGGCGCAAATGGACGACGCCGCCAAGCTGACTTTGAATATTCTCTAGCAGCCGAGGAGCAAGCGATGCAATTCAGCGCACAAGAAGAATACGGGCTCCGTTGCTTGCTGCGCCTCGCGGCGCGGCCTAGCCAGAGCGTGACGATCCCCGAGATCAGCCAGGCCGAAGGCATCTCGGTGCCCTACGTCGCTAAGCTGATGCGTCTGTTGCGCGACGGCGGCCTAGTCACCAGCGAACGCGGTCAGTCCGGCGGCTACCGCCTTGCTCGACCTGCATCCAAGATTTCCGCGGCCGACGGTCTCGCCGCGCTCGGCAGCAAGTTCTACGGCGGCGAGTTTTGCGAGAAATATTCGGGAAACGAGGACGAGTGTACGCACACCACCAATTGTTCGATCCGGTCCCTTTGGCGCGCCGTACAGATGGCCGTTGACCAGCTCTTGAGCCGCACGACGATCGAAGATCTGGCGCGTAACGAAGAACAGATGAATCGTTTCGTCGGTGACCTCGTTGTATTGAGCGCCGCTCCCGGCTCAGCGCCCCTCCAGTAATCGTCCATGCCTACACAAGAACAAGTTCAAGACGCACTACGCGAAGTCATCGACCCGGCCTTCGGTAAGGACATCGTTTCCCTTGGCCTGGTGCATGAGTTGAAAGTCTCGGGCGGCCGCGTTGCGCTCGATCTGCAGATCGTCCGCTCATCCGCCGAAGCCAACAACAGCCTCAAGCAGCAAGTCGAGCGGGCGCTCAAGGGAGTCGAAGGCATTGAGGCCGTCGATGTGCGCTTGACGCCGCATGCGCGATCCGCAGGCACAGGCGCCGGACAAGGCCAACTTCCGGGAGTTGCCAACGTCATCCCCATCGCCTCGGGCAAGGGCGGCGTCGGTAAGTCCACGGTCTCGGCCAATCTCGCCGTCGCTTTGGCGCAAACAGGAGCGCGCGTCGGTCTGCTCGACGCCGATGTCTACGGGCCCTCGATTCCGATGATCATGGGCGCCTCCGAAAGCCCGCAACGCGGCGGACGCGGCATCCTCCCGGTCATGTGTCACGGCATCAAGATCATCTCGACGGGCTTCTTCACTAGGCCCGACCAAGCCGTCGTGTGGCGCGGGCCCATGCTCTCAAAGATGCTCACGGACTTAGCCCGCCAAGTCGAATGGGGCGAACTCGATTACCTGCTTGTCGATCTGCCTCCGGGCACGGGCGACGTGCAACTGACGCTCTGTCAGCAGGTCCCCCTTACCGGCGCGGTCATCGTCACCACGCCGCAACCCGTCGCCGCGGCGGTCGCTGAGAAAGCGATCATCATGTTCGAGCAGCTCAAGACGCCGATCCTCGGCATGATCGAGAACATGTCCTATTACGAATCGCGCAAGACCGGCGAACGCGAGTTGATCTTCGGCGCCGGCGGCGCGGCTGTGCTCGCTCGCAAGTGGAAGGCTCCGCTGCTGGCGCAAATTCCGCTGGCGACGACCGTGCGCGAAACCTCCGACGGCGGCACGCCTATCGTCCTCGCCGACCCGGATGCGCCCGCGGCCAAGGCCTTCGTCGAGGCCGCCGCCAAGCTTGCCGCTGAAGTTGCCATGAAGAACGCCAGCTCAGACAAGCCTGTCGAGATTAATTTCTGAACCGGATGCCCAAGCCGATCCGTATCAATCGTCATGGCGCTCACGACATCGCCATCGAGTGGGACAACGGCCAGACCGTCGCCTACCCAGCGCGATTCTTGCGTTTGAATTGCCCTTGCGCCCAATGCGAAGACGAAGTCACCGGCCAGCGTATCGTGCAAGACTCGATGCTGCCGATCCTCACCTACCCGACCAAGATAGAGCACGTTGGGCGCTACGCTATCCAGATTTTTTGGAGCGACAACCATAGCACTGGCCTTTATACCTGGGAAAAGTTGTGGGAACTCGCCGCCGGCATCGACGAATGGAAGGCTTCCATCAAGCCGCCCAAGCACTCCTTGCAGTAGTCCTGCTCGCAGTTTCCGCCACGGCCCAGACGCCGGTCATCAACCCCGGCGGCATCGTCCACGCAGCCGATTTCCGGCACGCAAGGCTCTCGGGCGGCGCCATTGCGCAAGGTTCGATCTTCAGCCTGTTCGGCTCCGAGCTTTCCGCCCAGACGTTCGATGCGGAGAGCTTCCCCTTGCCGCACCAGGCCAGCGGCGTGCGCGTCGAGGTAGTTGCTGCGGGCATCGTTCGTGAGGCCCCCTTGCTGCACGTCGACCCCAAGCAGATCAACGCCGTCTTCCCTTCGGACGTTCCCGTGGGGCCGGCCGCAGTTCGCGTCGTCCGCGACGGGTTGGAGAGCAGCACGGAGCCGGTCACGGTCGTTCGCAGCTATCCCGGCATCTTTGTGGCTCGTCAGGTCCAACAAGAGGCCTATTCCAACCAGCGCCAGGAAGCCGCGGCGCAACGCTACATCGGCGGTCAGCCGGAGCCGTTAACCCTCGACGCCCCTGCCCACCCCGGCGACGACGTCACGCTATGGACGACCGGAGTGTTCGGTCCCCGCGGCGCCGATGATGTGCCGGTTGGCCTGGCCGCTCGCATCGCTCCGCGCGTTCGTGCCTTCGTGGCAGGCGCCGAGGCCGAGATTCTCTACCAGGGGCCCGCCCCCTGCTGCGCTGGCCTAGACCAAGTCAATATCCGCCTGCCGCTCGACGCGCCCCTAGGTTGCTTCGTGCCGGTCCAACTCGTCGGCCAGGGTCTACCCAGCAATGTCGCGACCATCCCGATCGCCGAGCCGGGTCAAGACTGCCCCGGTCACGAGACCAGCCTGGTCCGAGTTTATCTAGAGCGCAGCTGGGACCAAGACGAAACCCGCGATCGCGCCCGTGTCTTCCACGGACGCGAACTCTTCGACCCGAACGAAGTTCCGCCAGTCGGCTCCTGCGACGTTTCGGACAATCTCGGCGTTCGGACGCAGCAGATGATCGGCGATCCGCTGGTGCGGATTGAAGCGCCCACCACGAACTTTGTGCTCTCCCAGGGCGGAGGACCGCTGCTCTTCCCGCCCCAGGGCGCCGCGCAGTTGGGCCCCGGGCCATACCGCGTCGTTTCGACGGGCGGCAACTTCCCCAACTACGACGCGACGCTCACCGTTCCCGACTTGCCCCTCACCCTCGGCGACCTCTCCGCTCAAACCAGCCCCCGCGAGCTTGGCCTGCGCTTCACCTGGGAGGGTTTTTCCGGCGATCCGTCCGCGACCACCGGCTTGATCACCGCTGGCGACCGGCTCATCTGTCACGTGACCTTGGCTTTAGGCGAATTCACCATTGGTCCCGCGATTTTGGCGCTTCTCCAAGGCTCCATGAGTTGGACACTAACCGCTATGATTTCCGCCCCGCTCCATATCGAGACGGAGGGCCGCGAATCTGGGCAGGTGATTTATACAAAGTCGTTCGTTCAGCGCTACGATCTCGGCTCGCCCCGTCTCCCCGCTAGCCCCGTCACACTGCCCAACGGCGACGCGATCCTAGCCGAACTGGCGACGACCGCCGCCGAGCGATCCAAGGGCCTGATGAATCGCCGTCACCTAGATCCCGGCCGCGGCATGCTGTTTTTCTTCTCCACGCCCGGCCTCCATACCTTTTGGATGTCCCAGACGCTGATCGCGCTCGACATCCTCTGGCTCGACGCCGACCGCCGCATCGTCAGCGTCGCGGCGGAAACGCCGCCCTGCCCGTCCGGCAGCCCCTGCCCCGTTTATTCACCCTCCGCGCCTGCCCGGTTCGTGCTGGAACTCGCCTCAGGAGAAGCTGCCCGCCGCAACCTCCAACTCGGCGACCAACTCTCCTGGTAGCGGGCCGGAGGTGGCAGGTGTTCACCCGGTTGCCCGCTGGAAAAAGCGCGTTTATACTGAGTTCTCTCTAGACCAATGCCTGGCAGAAAACCAAAACGTCACGCCGACGAAATGGACTTTCACTCGCCCCAGCGCGAGGCTGCAATGTTCTACGGCCTGTTCCTCAAAGGCCATTCGCTCGACTCTATCCGCGAAGAGATCGACATTTCCCCGACAACGTTCCGTAGGTGGATGAAGGCACGGGAATACGACCAGCGCTTCCGGGCCGATCTGGCGGAGATGTACCAATATCGCAAGCGGGTGTTGGCCATCTTCAACTCGCTGGTCACCAGCGAAACCGGCTACGAAGCGTGGCAATAACTTAGTTTGCCGTCCTTTTTTCCTCCGCCCCGGGCTGCTCTTGACTGAAATTCAGAGGTGGTGGCGCCATGCGGGCCTGCTCTGTCGTGCGGAAGTAGGCCGCTTCCCGGGTGAACCCGGCCACGCTGGCCACCAAGTTCGTCGGGAACAGCTGAATGTACGTGTTGTAATCCTGGACGGCCTGATTGTAATGCCGCCGGGCGGCCGCCATGCGATTCTCCGCCTCAGCCAACTGATCCTGCAGCCGCTGCAGGGTCGCGTCTGACTTCAGTTCCGGATCGTGCCCAGCCGCAGCCAAGAGATCGGCCAATGCCGCCGCAAGTTTCACGCTGGCGGCGATCTTTTCCGGCCGTTCGGTGGAATTCTCAAGAGCCGCTCGCGCTTCCACTACGTTCACAAGCAAGCGGCTTTCCAGCGGTCCCCTTCTTTGCATCGCATCCGCAAGCGGCGGCACCAACTCCGAGCGCGCCGCCATCACCGCCGCCGCCTC
>CAZYOX010000167.1:0-9502 GCA_964649285.1 uncultured Bryobacterales bacterium
AGCCGTCAAGAACAAGACCGGCGTCTGTCGCACTTCGGCATCCGCCTTGAGCGCACGGCAGAAGTCGAATCCGTCGCCGTCCGGCAGCATCACGTCCAAGATCAACAGGTCCGGCCGAATCGCCTTAACGGTATCGAGAGCGCCTTTGAGGCTATGAAGGATTTTCACCTCGTAGCCGCTGCGCCGTAGGTTGTACTCAAGCAGTTCGCAGAGATCTGTATCATCCTCTATCGCGAGAATGGTTTTTGCCATGCAGTCTCCGTTCGACCCGTATTATATCGACTTATATCGGCTCAACTTACGGCGCCTGCGTCGCTTCCACGCCAACAGGTAGCGGTCGATTAACCCACTCGGTAAGCCAGTTAATCACCGTGCGGTGCCACAACACGCTGTTCGCCGGTTTCAAAACCCAATGTCCTTCATCGGGAAAACTCAGAAACTGTGACGGTATGCCTTGCGCTTGCAGCGCCGTAAACAACTGCATGCCTTGGCTCGCCGGCACGCGATAGTCTTTGTCGCCATGGATCACCAATGTAGGCGTGCGGAACTTCGCCGCGTTCTGGCTCGGCGACCAGCGGCGGTAAGCTTCTGGGTTATCCCACGGCGTCCCCTGGAAGTCCCATAGCGGAAACCAAAGCTCTTCGGTGGCGCCGAAGAAGCTAGGAAGATCGTAGACGCCGTCATGCGACACCAACGCTCGAAAGCGATTCGTGCGCCCGAGGATCCAGTTGACCATGTAGCCGCCGTAAGACGCTCCCGCGGCCGCAAGCCGCGTGGCGTCGACGTAGGGCCGGGCGATGATGTGATCCACGCCCGCCATGATGTCGTCAAAGGGCTTGCCGCCCCAGTCCCCGCGAATCTCATCCGTGAACGCCTGGCCATAGCCTGTCGAACCTCTCGGATTCGGTAGGAACACCACAAAGCCCGCCGCGGCGAAGACCTGCGGATTCCAACGGTAACTCCAGGCCTCGCCCCAGGCGCCTTGAGGTCCTCCGTGAATCAAAGTGAGCAGCGGGTAGCGGTTCTCCATCGAGAAATTCGGAGGCTTGAGAACAAAGCCCGAGATTTGCTTGCCGTCGGCGCCGGCGTAGTTCACCTCTTCCAGCGTGTTCAGTTCGTATTGCGCCAGCAGATCATCGTTCAGTTGCGTCAGCCTTTTCGGCTCGCCCCCGGCAGAGAAGGCTCGATAGATCTCTGTCGGATGAGCGGCGCTCGCGGCAGCATAGATCATGGACTCACCGTCTGGCAGCAGTTGAACGCCGCTATGGCTGGCGTTGCCGTAGACCGCGACTTGCGCAGCGCCGCCGCTCGCCCGCACAGTGTAGATCGGCTCGCGGCCTCGGTCCTCCGCGGTAAAGAACAGCCGGGAGGAGTCTTTGCTCCAGGCGTAGCTGGTCACCCAGCGGTCTAGCGCCTCCGTGAGCGGAGCTTGCCGGCCTGACTCGCGCTCATACAGAAACAAACGAAACCGGTCGCTCTCATATCCGGGACGCTCCTGCGCGCGGTAAGCGATATACGCGCCGTCCGGCGAGTATGCAGGGCCGCCATCCGCTGCCGGGTTGCTGGTGATCATCCGCGCTTGTCCGCCCCCGGCGGGTACGACCCAAAGATCCGAATTCGTGCTGCGCGCCGGGTCCTCTCCGCTCTTTCGCTCGAAACAGACCTCTAGTCCGTCAGGCGATATCGCGTAGGCTTCAGGGCCTCCTAGCGAAAAAGGCGGCACGTCGACGTCGCCAGGCGTCAGATCCACCGGCGTCGCGTCCGGCCGTGAAAGATCAAGCGACAGCAGGTGAGACACCCTGCCGTCGTTCCAGCTATCCCAGTGGCGGTACAGCAGACCGTCAATCAACCGCGCTTGCACCGGATCGTTTTTCGCCGCCTCCAGCCTCTGGGCATTGCACTCGTCTCGCGCCTCGCACTGCGGATAGACGCGGCTTGTGAAAATCAGCCGGTCGCCCGTGGGCGAAAAAAGAACCCCGTCCGCTTCGGTCGAAAGTTGGGTCACCTGTTGCGAGCCGGATCCGTCGGCCGCCATCATCCAGATCTGAGACGAACCCGAACGGTCCGAAATATAGGCGATGCGCTTCGAGTCGGGCGACCAGCGAGGACGAGTGTTCGACTTGCCGTCGAACGTGATGCGGCGGCTCGGCCGCGTCCCATCGGTCGGGACGACGAAGATGTGCTTCTCGGTGCGGTTCTCCGACAAGAAGACGCGCTGAACCACGAACGCCACCGTCAATCCGTCGGGCGAAAGCTGCGGATCTGAGATCCGCTGCACCTGTTGCAACGCGTAAACGTCGAAAGGCTTCTTCGCGACGGGCGCGGGCGTCTGTGCGGCCAGCGCGGAAGCCATCAACAGCAGGGGCAGGACGCGCATGATCACTCTGACTTTAGCGTAGTATCCCCGCGCTGATACAATCGGGCCAGCCGGGCCTTATGGCGAAGCCGTTCCGAATCAGCGATCTGCAGGCCACTCGCCGCGGTCTCTATCTCAGCGCGGTGCTTCTCGCTGGGGCAACGGTAGGGCTTTACACAGCAGTCCAATTTTGGGTGCGGCTGGGCAATGCGCCGTTGCTTTTCGCGACGGCGATTCTCTCGGCAATCCTAGGCGCCGCCGGCGTCGCGCTGCTGATCCCGAGGGCCATTGCCGCCGCCCGGTCCAGGGGTTGGCGACTTCCCCGCACTTTGCCGATCACCTCGCACGGCGTTGTCTTTGTCACGCTCATCCTAGTAGTGGCCGGCGCCGCCCTCTATTCCGGCAACAACCTGATCTATTTGATCCTGAGCGCCATGTTGGCGGCGACGCTCATGTCAGGCTTGGTCTCGCGACTCGACCTGGCCGGCCTGCACCTCACTCTGGGATTGCCGGACCACATCTTCGCCGGGCGACCGTCGTTGGCACGCGTTGGGCTCCAGAACGCCAAACTGCTTCTTCCTTCGTTCGCGGTTCGTGTTCAGGCGTCCGACCTGGACGAAGGCTTTCAATTGCAGACAGTCTACTTTCCGGTGATTGCCGCAAGGGAAAGCGTGGCCGCCTCCGCGGAAGTCATCTTCGCTCATCGCGGCAGATATCATGGCGCCGGCGTGGATCTGGTGACGCGCTTCCCGTTCGGCCTTGTCGAGCGTCGCGCCAAGCTCGAACTGAAAGACCGCATGATCGCGTACCCCAATGTAGAACTGACCCCTCAGGCCCAGCAGGCGCTCCGGGACCTCAAGCGCACGTCCATGGGCCGCATGGCCGGCGACAGCCACGACCTGTATCGCGTTCGCCCCGCTCTAATAAGCGATGGCGCTCGATTTATCCACTGGAAGGCGTCTGCCGGCTCGCCCGAGCTCTGGGTTCGCGAGTTCACCAGGGAAGAGCGGCTGTCGGTCCGCCTCGTACTGGATAGGCGAACATCCTCCTCGAACGCTTTTGAAAGCGCCGTCGCCGCTTGTGCCGCTGTGGCTTGGAAGCTCGCCGAAGAGGGCGCCGACGTCACTCTCGCGACAGACGAGCGCTTGATTGCCTGCCGCGCCGGCGAAGGCATCTATGAGCTGCTGGGCTATCTCGCCTTGGTGGAGTCCGTCCCCCTCAACGGGCCGCCGCCCGCCCCCTCCGCTGATCGCGAATCCGAGTACGTCTTCGCCGCCAAGCCGTAGCCTTCCTACGCCTTGAGCACCACCAATCCGAGCCGCTGAGCGGTCATTTCCCGTCGCTTTTCTTCAACACCTTCAAATGCTGCAAATAGTTCGACCGAGCCGCGATGAAGTCGCTGTGATCCAACCGCAACTCGGCGCTGATCTTACGGACTTCGTTGTCCTCTACCTGCGAAATGGAGCGGTCCGAAGAGGACACGGCGAACAGGCAGTTCAGCAGCGCCAGCTTCTGCTCCCGGGTTGCCGTTCTGCTAAACGCTTCCGTCACCGAGAATGCGTCCGTCGCTCCGAACATCACGTTCTGCGCCTTGGCGATCTGCACAACCAGAACTGCCTGATCTTCCGGCAGCCCCGCAACGTCCACGACGATACGCTCCATCTCCCGCGTCTCTTCCTCGCTGACCTTGAGATCCGCGTTGGCCACGCGTCCCAGAATATAGGCGAATGACGCGGTGTAGCGCGCTCGATCCGGCTCCATTTGGCCTAGCGCATCGGCGATTTTGCGGATTGCCGCCGATCCAGAGGCGGCATCGGCTAGTTGCTCTTGTTTGTCGGGTTTAAAGAGGAAGTCGAGTAGTCCCATGCTTTCTTAGAATATTCCCAGCCGCTTACTGCGGCCCTTGGGAACCGCAAGGGCCTCCGCGATCGCTTTCTCGGTGAGCGGTCCCATGATTTTGTAGCCTTCAGTGTTCGGATGCAAACCGTCGTCGGCTACATCTTTGCGCAACATGCCTTGAGCGTCGGCCAGCGCTTGGTGGTAATCGAGGTAGACGTACTTGCGCGTTCCGGCAAAATTCTTCATCCAGGCGTTAAGCGCCAGGATGTCGCTTGGGCGCCTCGTGACGGTGCGTTTATAGCGCGGATTTTCTTCTTCGTGGTAGTCGCTCACCGGCAGCACCGCCGCCACAATCGGCCGAATGCCGTGCGCTTCCGCCAAGGTGCAGATCATCTGAATGTTGTTCTGAATTGTCTCCAGCTCCACTCCGCGCGCTAGGTCGTTGGTGCCCCCGAGCAACACCATTGCCTTGGGCTGCAAGGCGATGACGTCCGCCTGCATACGCCCCAGCATCTGTCCCGTACCTTGTCCCGAGATGCCACGATTGATATAGGGCTTCCCAGGGAAGAACTGCTCTAGCTGCCAAAAATCCGTGATCGAGTCTCCGAGGAAGACGACGCGCTTCTCCGTTGCTCCAGGCGGCAACAATCCTAAGTTGGCTTCGGCATAGCGAGCAAGATTGTCGCGGTCCGGGTTGCGAACTTGTAGTTCCCGCCGTTGCAGAAGCGAACGAAAGAAATAATGCAACTGGTCGGACTTGGCTCGAAGCTGCTCCACCTGCCGGCGTACATCTTCTGAAAAAGCCGGCGGCTTGGGCATTGCGTCAACCAGCTGCAGGTAGATGCGCGCATTGGTCAACAACCTATCGATCACCGCAACATGATCTTGCACCTCGCCGGTCAGCAGCGTCTGCGACGCTTGCTTGACGTTCTCGGTCAGTGGCGCTCCGGCACGGGCCAACTCAGGCACTACAATCGCCGTGGCCTCCATCAGCCCAGGGATGTCTCGATAGAGCTGCTGGGCCTCTTGCGTCGTAAGTGTCTGCTGTGCGTGCAACGACGCGGCGGAAAACGCCAAGGCGAATAGAAGGAAATGCAAGCGGCGTAGCGTCATGACTTAATCTCGTCCACCAGTCAGTATGCGGCGGAACTCCTCGTACACCTGCTCGGCGCTGATAGAACTCATCGAGCACGAAACGTCCGCCTCGCGGCGGTACGTCGTGGCCGCCGTCGTCGCGCGGAGCACTGTTAGCGTACCGCCATAGGGGCCGTTGCGGGCGGGATCAGTCGGGCCAAACACGGCCACGCCCCGTTTATCCAGCGCCGCGGCCAGATGCAGCGGACCGCTGTCCACGCCCAGCACCGCCCGCGCCCGGCGTGTGGTCCCGATCAATTGCGGAATCGTCGAAGCATGCACTACCACGCTCTCCGCCGGTGCCGTGCGCGCTATCCCCCGCACGTAGTCCACGTCGTTCGGCGCGCAATCCAACACCAGCGGCATTCCCAGCCCCTGGTAGAGAAGCCCAGCCAAGTGCGCGTAGTGCCGTGCCGGCCATTGCTTCGAGCCCCAGCCGGCAACCGGCGTCGCCAGCACAAAATCCCCCGCCGGCAGCACTGCCGAGCCCACTCCTTCGGGCAGCGGAAACTCCACCGCGCCATTCGCCTCGCCTACTAAGCGCCGGACGGCCGACAAGTTCTGGTCCACCACATGGGCGCCCGTTACTCCGACTTGCTCCGTGTAGAGTCTTGCCGCGAAAGGTTCCCGCAAGTCCGCCCTCTCAAAGCCGACGCGCCGCCGTGCTCCCGTCAATCTAGCCAGACTCGCCGACTTGATCAGCCCCTGCAGATCCAGAGCCAAGTCGTAGCGGGTTGCGCGCAGATCGGCGATCAATTCGCGTGCGGCCCGCCAAGAGCCCGTGCGAAACGGCTCTTTCCGCCATGCGTTCAAAGGCAGCGGTATCACTGCGTTGAGGTAGGGATTCCCTTCGAGCAGATAGGCCCAACGCGGTTCGACGATCCAATCGATCTTGCTTTCCGGCAGCGCTTTCGCCAGCGCCGACACTGCCGGCAAGGCGTGGATCACGTCGCCCATCGCCCCCAGCCGCACCACCAAGATCCGGCTAGGCTTTGGCTGATTGTCGTTCGAGGACATCGGCAACCAGATTTCGCTTCAGCAACGCATCGACGTCCACCGTCTTGGCGCCCGCGCGAACAGCTAACTGCTCCACTTCCGCTCGTTCACAAAGCACCACCTGGTCGACATCCGCCAATGCGGCGGTTAGTTGCGCCCGGGACTGCTGATCGAACAGCGACAACTCCCCCGGCACATCTGTCAACACTGCGGCAACCAGCCGTCCTGATGCAGCTCGGGCATCGCGCAAAATCCGGCAATGCTCGGCGCGGATTACGTCGAAGCGTCCAAAAGCGACAACCGCCGCTTCGCCGATGCGGTCGGCCTTGACGATCTTGTCGCGGGTATCGATCAACTCAATGTCCTCTCGCGCTGGGCGTCCAACAGGGCGCGCGCCTCGGCGACCACCTCATCCGCTGTCACCGCCGTCATGCAGCGATGGTCTATTGGACATTCTCTCAGCATGCAGGGACTGCATTCCACTTGGCGGCGCACCACCTTTGCCCACGAAGCCGACGGCCCCGTCGCTATATGGTCGGTCGCGCCAAACACCGCCACCGTTGGCAACCCCAGTGCCGCGGCCACATGCATTGGTCCTGAGTCGTTCGTCAGATACACGCTGCATGTCGCGGCAAGCTCAATGTACTCCGCGAGACTCGTCTTGCCTGCCAGGCTATGCGCCCCCGCGCCTGCCTGTGCGGCGATCGACTCGCACAGCTCTGCTTCCACCGGCGAGCCGAAGACCGCTATATTCGCTCCAAGCTCGTCCGCTAGCGACCGGGCCGCCTCGGAGAAGCGCTCGGGGATCCATCTTTTCGCCCCTCCATACGCCGCTCCCGGACTGACCCCAACCCAAGGCCCCATGGGCAAACCGCGCTCAACCCAGCGCTTACGGCCTGCGGCGGCTGCTCCTTCCACCCCGCCCAGCTTGATGTCCGCACACTCCGGCAACGCGTCGATACGTCCTGTCCGGCGCAGCAACTCCAGATAGTAGAAACGCTGATGGTCGGGAATCGCCCCCGCCTCTGGAACAGGAACCGCCTCGGTCAGCAGCCAACCCCGTCTATCCCGCGCGTAACCGGCGCGTACCGGGATTCGCGCCAGAAAGGCCAGCAGGGCCGCATCGAAAGCGTTTTGCAGCAGGATTGCCTGGTCAAAGCGTTCCCGGCGCAACTCGTTCGCCAGCCGCAGCTTACCGATCGTCCCCGCATGACTGCCTTTGTTGTCATAAACCAAAATGCGATCGCAGAAATCCTCTCGGGCGTAGAGATCGGCAACCCACTGCCGCGCCAGAATCACGAGCTCCGCCTGCGGGTAGATCCGGCGAATCTCGCGCAATGCTGGGATCGACATCACCGCATCGCCCAGCCAGTTCGTCGCGCGCACCAGGATCTTCATTGGCTGTGGGACTCCACGCTCTGCGCGATCCAGTCGACGAGCTTGCTGCCGTCGTCGATCTCCAACTCAATCTCCAACATGTGCAGAGGGGGAGCCCCCGTGCGCATTTCTGACGGAGCTTCCGCCGAAAGATTCACCAGGTCCTTCTGGGTTGTGATCGTCAATTCCGCGCCCGAGTCTCGCGCCGCGGCGGCAATATTCCACCAATCATCTAGCGTATAGCGATGGTGATCGGCGAAGCGAAGGCTGCCGACGACTTCCAGCCCGAGATCCTCAAGGCCGCGAACGAACGAATCCGGATTGCCGATGCCCGAAAAGGCGAACGCCTTTCGTCCCAGCACCTTGCCGAACGGAACTTCCTCGCCGAAGCGCGTCTCCGTTAGCCGCAGCGGACGCGTCCTTGAGCGAAAAATCGGCGCCGCAGGGTTCAGCCGCCGTATCCGTGCGACCAGCGCATCGTACGCCTGTCCAGGCAACGTCCGCGTCAGCAGCACCGCATCGGCGCGGGACAGCCCGTCGATTGGTTCACGTAGCCGGCCCAGCGGCAAGCACGAGTCCGTCTCAAAAGGCCGCGTCACGTCGATGAGGACGAGGTTGAAGTGCCGCCCCAACGACAACCGCTGGTAGCCGTCATCCAAGACGAACAGATCCACGGGGCGCCGCTCCAGCAATTGCCGGGCGACGTCTGCCCGATCGGCGCCTACGCCGATCGCACAGAACAACCGGTCAGCCAAGATGGCCGGCTCGTCGCCGATGTCTGTGGCCGGACGCACATCGCCCGGCATCAGCAAAATTGACGCCTCTTTCGACTTGCGGCCATACCCGCGCGTCAGAACGGCCGGCGACAGGTCCCACCTGCTCAACTCCTCCACGATCTTCAACACAGCAGGCGTCTTACCAGTACCGCCGGCCGTCAGGTTGCCGATGCACAGCGTGTATCGCGGCAGCGTCTGCGTCTTCAGTAGCCCGCGGGCATAGGCCTTGCGTCGCACGCGCGCGATTCCCGCCCAGGCCGCCGCAACAGGCGTCAGGGTAAATCGCGCCCAAAATGAGGGCGGCACGCGCGGCGTCGATTCACGCAGCAGCGTCGTCGCTTGTTCCACGATTCGTGTCGCCGCTCCGCGCGCCGACCGCGCCACCTCCGCTGCATTCCGCCCCAACCGGGCCGCCTCATCCGTTCCGTTCAGCAAACGGCGCCACGCGTCAGCCAGCGAGTCGGCATCGGCAATTTCCAACAACCCGTCCGCGGCGTAAAGCCTGTCCGCGATCTCGCGAAAGTTCTGCATGTGCGGCCCGACCGCGATCGGCTTGCCGAATAGCGCCGGCTCCAACACGTTATGCCCGCCCCAACCGTTGAGCGAACCGCCGACAAAGACCAGGTCCGCCCGCTTGTAAAGAGCGCTCAATTCGCCCAGGGTATCCACCAGCAAGGCCTTCGCACGCCCCGTATGAGCCCCCAACCGCGAGCGCCTCTCGACAGTCAGTCCTGCCCGCGCCAACGCCTGCTCCGCATCGTCCGAGCGCTGCGGGTGACGCGGCGCCACCACCAAGAAGGCTCCCGGATACGACGCCGCAAGCTTGTTGAAGGCCTCGGCCACGATCCCCTCCTCGTTTTCCCGGGTGCTGCCGGCGACCACCAACGGACCGGGATTGTTCTGATCCAAGAACGCCGCGACATCCGTCGGCAACTCCGTGTTGCCCGGATCAAAGTCGTACTTGATGTATACGCCTCTTCCTCGGTGATGTCGGATGCCGCGAGCTGCCAGGCGGTGAGGTACG
>CAZYOX010000168.1:0-9412 GCA_964649285.1 uncultured Bryobacterales bacterium
CATGCTCCAGGCGATGAATACCGGCCACGACGGATCGATGACGACGCTGCACGCGAATACCCCGCGCGACGCAATTAGCCGCATGGAAGTTATGGTCACTCTCGGCAGCGCCAACATGCCGGTCGTCGCTATCCGCCAGCAGATCGCCGCCGCCGTGGACCTCGTCATACAGGTCACTCGTATGAGCGACGGTTCACGACGCTGCCGTAGTCTGACCGAGGTCACCACGATGGAAGGCGATCAGGTCATGCTTCAGGATCTATTCGTTTTCGAGAAGCGCGGAGTCTCGGCCGAGGGCAAGATACTGGGACGCTTCGCTGCAACGGGAATACGTCCGCGCTTTTACGAGAAGATTCTCGCCGCCGGCATTCGCATCGAGCCGGAAGTGTTTGAAGAAGTCGTCGAAATCGGCGAATAAACGCTAGGAACGGGAAGTCATGGCGACATATATCGTTTTCTTCATAGTTCTCACGCTGTTCATGATTGGAGCAATCCTTTTGGTGAACAACTTCATGCGCAAACGTGAAGTGAACGAAATGAAGGACCTCGTCTCCGGCAAGTCGACCAAGACGAAGTCCAAGACGAACGCGGCGGGCGGCTCTTTGCTCAAGGACGAAAAGCTGAGCCCGCGGGACCTGATCGCACAGACTTTCCTCGGCCAAAATCTCAATCAGCGCCTGCGTGACTACATTGAGCAAGCCGGCATGGATTGGGATCCGGCCCGGACGCTGTACATGTCCGCAATCCTCGGAATCGGCGGCTTCAATCTCTTTTGGTACGTTATTCCTCGCGGCCAACTGATCTCTCCGATCGGCGCTATCGTCGGCTTGGGAATCCCGTTCTTCATCTTGTGGAAAAAGCGCAGCCAGAGGATGTACGCCTTCGAGGAACAGTTCCCGGACGCTCTGGAGTTTGTCGCTCGGGCTATGCGCACGGGTCATGCATTTTCCGTGTCCCTGGAGATGCTTTACAAAGACTTCGGACCGCCGCTTTCGGACGAATTCAAACGGACCTTCGATGAGCAGAACCTCGGTTTGCCCTTGGAAGTCGCTCTGGAGCGGCTTGGAACGCGCGTGCCCCTGCTCGACGTTCGATTCTTCGTCTCGGCCGTAATGCTGCAAAAGAGGACCGGCGGAAACCTGGCGACCTTGCTCGATAACCTCGCGTATTTGATGAAAGAGCGCTTTAAGCTGCGCGGCAAGATTCGAGCGATCAGTGCGCACGGCCGCATCTCCGGCCTGGTGCTCTCCATGATTCCCATTTGCGTGGGCATCCTGATGTTTTTCACCAACGATGAATATGTCCTGTTTTTCTTTGACGATCCCGACGGGAAGATCATGATGGCAGTGACGATCATTCTGCAGCTCCTCGGCTTTATCTCGATCCGCAAACTGACGGATCTGGGAGTTTAGGTAAGAATCATGAGCGCGCTCGTAGCATCGATATTGTTATTCTTCATCATCACGGTCGTACTGAGCGTGATGGGGTTCAAGTTCTGGGCCCAGCCCCAGACCGCCGTGGAGCGCGTGATGGGCGAAGTGGAGGTCTCGCAGCAATCGGTGCGAGACCCGTCGCTGAGCTTCCGGGATTTCCTGGCCAAGATCGGCGATATGGTTCCTTCGAACCCTGCTGACGTCGGCATTATTAACAGGCGACTGCTCGCAGCCGGCATTCGAAATCCAAGAGCGTTGCACTTCCTTTACGGAATTAAGGCGACGTTCGCTCTGACGCTCAGCGTGGTCGGCGCTGGAGCGCTGTTTGGAACGGGTTCCGCCAACGAGTTGGCGCCATTCCAGATTCTCGCGTTAGGCGGCTTCGGATGGGCCGCGCCGAACTTCGTGCTCGGACGCATGGCGTCTCGCCGCCAGTTGGCGATTCGCAAGGGCTTGCCGAACGCCCTAGACATGTTGGTAATCTGTGTCGAATCCGGCTTGGGACTTGATCAAGCCCTGATGCAAGTCAGCAAGGAACTGCGTATCGCCCACCCCGAAATCACCGACGAATTTACTGTCTTGAACCTGGAGATGCGAGCCGGCAAGCGTCGCGCCGAGTCGCTGAAGAATATGGGAGACCGCGCAGGAGTCGAAGAGCTCAAGAGAATGGTCAGCACCCTGATTCAGGCGGACAAGTTCGGTACAAGCATCTCGCAAACGCTGAGGAACTTCTCAGACTACATGCGAACACAGATGAGACAAGAGGCCGAAGAGAAAGCGGCGAAAATCGGCGTCAAGCTGGTTTTCCCGATCTTTTTCTTTATCTTGCCGGCTCTCTTCGTGGTGACGGTGGGCCCAATGTTGGTCAGGGTAGTTCGTGACTTCTTGCCGCAGATCATGGGCAATTTTTAGAGTCGTTTGGAAAAAGACGAGGAAGGAGAAAATCAATGGATCCGAGTACAGTTAGAATCGTTTGTGGCCTAATCGCCGTCGCGCTCTTGGCGTTGATTGTCATGCGCAGGCGCTCTCGCGCGCAGCAAGAGGACTAAGATAAGCGGTCCTATACCAGCCGCCTCTGCGCCCCAAAACTGAATCCGCGGGCCGGTCGTGCTGCCGAACGCAGCGCAATCCTCACTGATTCCGCCTGGAATCGGCGCGGAGTGCGGCGGTAATCCAGAGAAATCAACCAAAGTTCGTTCCACGATGTCGGACGGCACGGCGGCTGCGTCTTGAACGCGAGAGAGAAGTTGAATGAGTGGTGGGCTCAAGTGGAGTATAGGGATGAGGAAGCTATTCCTGGTGTCAGTGCAAACCGTGGCGCTCTTAGCGGCATTATGTGCCGCAACGGCCGCGTGGGCGCACACGACTGAGGGGGATGCCAGCTTTGGGACGCGTGTCCTTCTGCCGGGGCACATCAACGAAGTCGTCATCGATGAGACGCGCGGGTTGGTCTATGCCGCCAATTTCAGCGCCGGCCGAGTTGAAGTGGTCGCGATGGCCACGAACAAACATATCGGAACGTTTCCAACCAGTCCCCAACCGGCCGGAACCTCCAGCATAGCGATGTCTCCAGACGGTCGATGGCTTGTGGCGACGAGTCAGTCTAGCCCTAGCCCTATCGGCCCGCAGTCGAGCGTGACAATCGTCGATCTCAACGATACTAGTCAACGCAGACATGTCCTATTTGATCGGCAGCCACTTGCAGTCGCATTCCAGTGGAATAATCAAGCGGTCATCATTACCGAGAGCCAGCTCGTGGAGTTCAACCCCGTCACTGAGGAGTCGACGTTGCTCTACGATTTTGGGACTGGCGCTGGCCCTGTGGAGCTTCCTGTTCTTCCGCCCGCACTACCGCGCGAAATCGTCACCGCTCATCTAACCGCTTCGACGGATGGCCGCTGGATCTTCGGCATGGCATTTGAGGCGCCGACAGGCTTGCCCGGTACTGCAAACTTCCTGTTCTCCTACCAGGTAGTGGATCCGGTGGGCCTGCTGCACTTCCGGCCAGCAAGCCGGAATCCAGCGAGCGGAACACTGGTCAACGACCCGATTTTCAACCAAGTTAGTGCCTCGCCGGACGGCAGTCGTTTCATGGCAGGCCAGCTTTTGTTATCCAATGACCTCCATGTAATCGCTGACACGCCAGAGGCAGATGGACTAGAGCTGGACGACGAGTTCGTGGGTGGGACCGGCTACAACTACGCAACCGGAAAAATCTACGGCTCCTTTGGGAACTTCACCGACTTCTTTGACCCGGAACTCGGGGACAACCACCCGCGGCGCGGCATTTTGCAGGTGATGGACGAAGACAACCTTTTCGTCACGAAACAGATTCGTTTGGCTGAGAGGATCTATGGCCGGATTGCGTCGAGTCAAGATGGCTCCTACGCATACGCCGTCAGTGAGTCGGGGCTGCTCTATTTGCCTATAGCCGACCTAGCAGGCTTACCTCAACTAGAGATTCGCTCCGAGGATCGCAATCTGGTCTATCAATTCGGCTACTGCGAGCAATCTCTCATCACCAAAACGATGCGGATCGATACTCCGCAGGGCGGCGCCCCTGCTTCCTTCAGTCTTTCCACGGATCTGATTACGGCCTCCGGTCGCCCCGCGGTTCTATTCGAACCTCACCAAGGCGTGACACCGGCAAACATCCAGGTTACGGTCGACCCGGAGCTGTTAGATTCTCTTCAAGGCGCGAGGACAATTCCGGTCAAGATCGAAACGAATGCCGTGAATGTGGCGCAGGCTCCGCTGGTGCTCGCGAACATCAAGGACGTGGATCAAAAAGGGACGTTGCACCCGATGCCGGGTCACATGATTCAAGTTCTCGCGGATAAGGTTCGCGATCGGTTCTACGTCTTGGACGCTCAGAATTTCAAGGTTCTAGCTTTCGATTCGAATACGATGACGAAGATTGCGGAGTTCCGTACCGGCAATAGTCCTACCGCGATGGCGCTCTCGCAGGACTCTCGCTACCTAGCTGTCGCAAATTCTCGAAGCGAGGGCGTCTCGATTTTTGAACTCAACCAATTGACGCCTGAGGATTCCGCCTACATTCCGTGGCGGGAGATCGGAGGCCGCTATCCTTACGCCATTGTGACCGACCAGTCCCGCTTCATGCTGGCGTCCGATTGGGACGTAGTCCGCACAGGCGAGCCGTTCTTAGGGAGCCAACTGCATTGGCTCACTTTGCCCGACGGTACGTTCGAGACTCCCGAAACGCTCGGTATATATTCGAATGCCATCCTACCCGGTGAATTGGGCCTTAGAACCGGCTACAACGGAGACTACGTCCTTGTTACAGAAACTCCAGGACGCGAAGGTTCGAATGTCTTTCTCTACGAGTCCGCAACTCGCCGGCTAGTCATCACTCGATGGCTGCCTTCAGGCGACGTGATCGAAGGCACGCTGGGCGCGGGAGTTGATTTCTATACGGCTGGACGCTTTCTGTTTAACGGAGCCGCAGTACCGCTAGGCATCTTCAACGACGATGCCATCAGCCACGAATCGTCCGGGTTCACGCTTGCGGCCGACGGCACTGGGATCCGCACGATTAGGCCGACTTCGTCGGTTGGCACAGGCGTGATTCAGAGACTCGATCCCCGAGATCCATTGAAAGTGTTAGGATCGGCTCGCATGGCGGATCTGCCGCCTGCGCGTTTACCCGGCCACTTCTTTAGTTCTACCCTCGCCACCCTGCGTGACGGTCGCTTTGTCTCCACATCCAGCGCCGGCATCGTCGAGTTACCCGCCGCTTTTGACAGTGGCCTTGGCAGCCCCAGGATCGAAGCCATCACCAGCGGCGCCGACTTCTCGCCCAACGTGGCGACCGGCGGCCTAGTCTCGATCTTCGGCGATCGCTTCGCCGCTCAAGGCGCCCAAGCAAGCGCAACGCCGCTGCCGACTTCACTCAGCGAAGCCTGCGTGTCGGTAAACGGCGAAGTCCTGCCGTTGCTCTATGTCGGTCCCAATCAAATCAACGCGCAACTGAGCTATAACGTTGGCGGAGACACTGCGTTCCAAGTCCACACGCCCAGCGGCATCAGCGACGTCTTTGTGAAGAATGTTCAGCCAATCGCCCCGGCGATCTTCGGCGTCGCCGGCCCAAACAATACGCGCTTCCCGGCGATCTTCCGCGAAGACAACACCCTGGCAACGCTGTCGAACCCGATTCGTCCGAACGAAAGCTTCGTGATCTATCTGACCGGTCTGGGCGGCGTCAATCCGCTCGCCGTTGCGGGTAATCCTGCATCCCCCGATCTCCTGTCCGAGACCGTCGTGACTCCGACGGTCACTATTGGCGGCGCACCCGCCGAGGTAACGTACTCCGGGCTCACGCCGGGCTACACCGGTCTCTACCAGATCAATGCCCGGGCGGCTGGGTATACGCCGACGGGAACGCAGCAACCCCTTTCCATATCGATTGCCAACTCCGCTGCTACAACCGTAAACGTAAGGATTGTTCAGGACTAACGAGAGGCTTTTCCATGTTTCCCCTGCGGCTCCGCGGAGCCGCCACTGAGAAGAGGTATCTGAAGATGAAAAAGGTGAAGAGACTGGCTCTTGCGACGGCTACGACGGCATTGTTCGTGGCTCTCGCAGCCCCTGCCTCCGCCCAGTCCGAGGTGGAAATCGGCATTCTAGGCATGATTTCCGATTACAAGTCGTTGACCGCAAGCAATCCGTCGAACAGCGGCGAAGTCGGCCCGAGCCTCGGCTTTGGAGGCGGCTTCTTGATCGGACAAACGATCAACGAACGCTGGGGCGGTGAACTCCGCTACATTTACTCGCGCAACGATCTGGAACTGGAAGCGAATTCCGTCAAGGCGGAACTCGGTCATCAGTCGCACGCGGTGCACTACGATCTGCTCTATTACTTTTCTGATTCCGATGCCAAGGTTCGGCCTTACGTGGCCGGCGGCATCGGCGTGAAATATTATCAAGGCGTTGGCGCCGAAGATCCCTTTCAGCCTGGTATGGATCTTGTGCTGTTGACCAAATCGACGCAGACGATGTTTGTCGGCGACGTCGGTATTGGCGTGAAGTTCCGCGTCGGCTCAAACGGCTTGTTCCGCATCGAGTTCCGCGACTACATCACTGGCGTTCCCGAGAACGTAATCACTGCCTCGCCGGGCGCTTCGATCGAAGGAGACTTGCTCCATCAGTTTGCGCCGATGCTTGGCTACAGCTGGACTTTCTAAGTTTTGTTTCTCCTCGAAGACCTACGCCTCGGAGCGTCGCTCCGGGGCGTTTTTCTTTTCCCTTTGGCGGCGATCATTGCCAAGGGGTGTCTTTCAGGAACGTCGCATGACTCACCAAAGGTTCATCCGTTTCGAAATACTTCTGGTAGGCGACCGTCCAATCTTTCGCGATCTCCTCTTGGGCGACTTGAAGATCCAGTTGGCCGTCGCACACAAGCCGGCGCAGCCGGTCTTCTAGGGCATCTTTCGCGTAGGCGTTCCAAGGCGCTTCTTCGTAGGGCTGAGGCCATAGATTTCGTTCGTCTCGCGCACCGCCGAGTTCAGGAGGGATCAGATAGTCCAACTCGTAGGCTCCTGGAGCCGGATTCGTGATTCCATGCCGCCGAAAAATCTCCATCGCCGCCGACCGCGAAACGCTTGGCGCCGGTTCGTCCGCAGAGGTCCCGCACAGTTCCGCTGCCGTTACTGGCCGCGTCATTCCTGGGGTTAGCGAGGCATCGGGCGCGAATCGATGGGGACTTTCCGCGGTGAACTGCCGCACAAACACAAGTCCTGCCAAGCTCGCGGCGATGGTCCCCGCGACGATCGCCGCCTTAACCGGGCTGAACCAGCCTAGGCCAGGGGTACGATTGCCCGAAAGCCCTTCGATGCGTTGAGCCAAGTTCTGCCGAGCTGTCGCCTGGTCCGGAGTCCGAGGGTCCAACTCGCCATGGTAGGCGTCGAAGTACTCACCTAAGGCGGCCTCGAAACTCGACAGTCGGGCTCGGCATTCGCTGCACGATGCAAGATGTTGACGAACGGCGGCAGACCGAGCACGAGGCAGCTCCCTGTTCACCGCCAAGACAAGTTCGCGCTCGCTAATGTGTTCAGAAGGCATACTCATCGCGCTCCTCCTTCCTCAGCACGCCGCAGGCGCGTCAGCGAGCGTTGGATCGAAAGCGACACCGCTCCCAGCGAAATGCCCAAGACCCGCGCTATTTCTCTATAGCCAAGGCCCTCCGCGCGCAAACTGAGACAATATTGGTCGAGCGGCGCGAGCGCCGCAACGATGGCCAACACTCGCCGCCGCCTTTGCTTAAGCAGCAAGTGTTGTTCGGGATTCAGTCCAGAGCACGGAGTGTTTTCCGCCGCCTCGTGACCGGCGGCGTCTTCGCTCCGGCGTTGACGGTCGTGGCGGCGCTTGAGTCCCTGATTGTGAGCCACGCGGAAGATCCAACCACGTAGATTAGTCCTCGGCCTTCCTTGAATCAAATGACGGAACAACGCCAAAAACGTTTCCTGACTCGTTTCGTCCGCATCGGCGGATGTCAGGCCGATGGACAATAGATACCGGAAGACCGGCGCCTGTAGTTCTTCGAACAGCTGGGTCACTTCAAAGGCGATCTCGGCGGGTTCGTAGTTCGTTCGAAGCTCTTGGGGCTGGGGAATCGCGGTCGCCAAGGCGCTCGTACCGGGTTGGCTCAACCAGCCGTCTGTTGCATCTACGGACAAATCTCTCTCCAAAAAACCTTGAACAAACCCAGCCTTTAAAGAATATCCAAACAGGACCAAATGTTGCAGTCGTTGAAATCGCTCTCCGCCCGCTGGGCACTCCTCTGGCTTTGTGCCGCATTCTCATCGTTCCCTTGTTCGGCTCAGGTCATGGACGGACAACTGAGGGTCACGATTACCGATCCATCCGGACAACCCGTCCCCGCCCAAGTCGAGTTAGAAGGCCGCAATCCTCAGCTATTGGTGGAAGCGCAGGCCGACAGTTCCGGCGAGGCCGTGCTGCGGCGCTTGCCGCCGGGCGTCTATGAATTGCGCATTCGTCAAGATGGCTTTAACGATTCGATAAGCCGCGTCGAGATTCGCTCCGCGGTGCCGCAATCCGTCGCCGTCCAACTTCAACTGGGGACGGTACGGACCGAAGTGTCCGTCGTGAGTACCGCTCCGCTGCTCGACCCAGTTCAGCCGAATGTTGTCTACCGCGCCGGCAGGGATCCGCTCGAACAGGCCCTGGGCATGACGCTCGGCCGCAGCACCGTAGACGTCGTCACCACGATGCCCGGCTGGTTGTTGGAAGCCAACGCCGTGCTGCATCCGCGCGGATCCGAGTACGACACCCAGTACGTCGTCGACGGAATGCCTGTCTATGACAATCGCTCTATCGCCTTTGCTCCGGCATTTGAGAACAGCGAATTCGAGGCCGTGAACATTTTCACCGCGGGTATGCCCGCCGAGTATGGTCGTCGGCTCGGCGGCGTAATTGCGTTAGACACGCGTCGTAACGCCGTATTAGGCCATCACACCGAGCTGGATCTGCAGGGCGGCAGCTACGACTCCTTGTTCGGCTCGCTTACACACCAGTATTCCAACGACAAGACGGCGATCTCGCTCGGAGTGCAAGGCGGCGCCACCGATCGCTATCTCGACCCGCCATCTCTTGAGAACTATACGAACCGCGGAGGCTCCGAAGGCTTCCATGGCCGCTTGCTGCAGGACGTCTCAGAGAGCGACCGCCTAACCTTCTATTTCCGCACCAACCGTACGAACTTCCTTGTGCCCAATGACCTCACACAGCAACAAGCCGGTCAGCGTCAGGACCGTCAATCATCCGAAAGCTCGGGCCAGGTGCACTACCAGCGAACCGTTTCCCCTCGCTCGCTAGCCTCGATCCGCGGCATGTACCGCGATCTCACCAGCAAGCTTTGGAGCAACGAGCTGTCCACACCGATCTATGCCCTGCAGGATCGCGGCTTCCGCGAAGGCGCCGTGATCGCTGACTACACCATC
>CAZYOX010000169.1:0-9410 GCA_964649285.1 uncultured Bryobacterales bacterium
GAGTACGGCAGGGGCTTCTTCGCCGTCACGGCGCTGTACGCGGTCGTCGCGGTCGCCGAAGGAGTGCTGACCATGGCGCTAGTGGACTGCTTCAGGCGGTTGAAGCCGGAGGCGCTGGCGACGGCCCCCGCATGATTCGCTATGCCGTACTTTGGCTGATTCTCAGCCTGCCTCTCTTCGGGCATGAGTTGGCGATTGATGTCGAGATGCAACGGCCGGAGGTCGTGCTATGGGCGTCCTACGGGCCGGGCGAACCGGCGATGCACGTAGCCGTTGCCGCGTCGTCGACAGCGGAGCCCGCGGATTCGGGGATCAGCGGCGAGACGGATGAGAGCGGCGTCTTCGCTTTTGAGCCGACCGCCGAGGGCGACTGGCTCGTTCGGGTCGACGACGGCTACGGTCACATCGCAACGCGCAGGGTAGTCGTGAAGTGGGATGCACCGGCAACTGAAGCCGGCGAGCCGGCAAGCTTGTGGTCCAGGATTGGCGCGGGGCTCGCGGTGATCTTCGGCCTGACGGCGTTTGCCGTTTGGGGACGGCGGCGGGCTGTCCCCTCGCAGCCGTGATCCGCGGCTTTCTTGACCGAAGACCGCTAGCTGACTCTGTGCTGCGCCGCGCCGATGCGCGTTGGAAACTGCTCCTTTCGGTTACGGCTGCGGTGCTGATCTCCTCGGAAGCTCGCGGCGAGTTGCGTCCGTTTCTGTGGTATTGGCCGCTGATTGCCGCTTTGGGCATTGCCGGCCGCGTTAATGTGGCGTCATGGGCGCGGAGAAGCACGGCGGCGTTGCCCTTGCTGGCGCTGGCGGCTGTCTTCCCATTTGCGGTGGATGCTCCGGGCATCGCGCCCGCGGATTGGGCGGCTTCGATCTTCCTGCGCGGCGCCGCTGCCGTGGCGCTCTTGGCGTTGCTTGCGGAGACGACCGAGTTTGCCGAATTGATTAGAGCGCTGCAGAAGTTCCGGCTGCCGGACGTGTGGGTGACGGCTCTGACGCTGGCGTTCCGCTATGTGTTTCTGCTGGGCGACGAGTGGACGCGTACGAACGAGGCGAGAGCCTGCCGCGCGCCCGCGCTGGGCGGCGTTGCTCTGACGAGGGTGATGGCGGGACAGTTGGGATTGGTGTTCGTCAGGGCCTGGGAGCGAGGCGAACGCGTCCACGGGGCGATGCTGGCGCGCGGCTTCGACGGCAGTTGGCCGCTATCGGCAGCGGCGCAGAGTTCAGCGGCGGGGGCGATTGTCTGCCTGCTCGTCCTGATCTTGTTTGTCTTGATTCGTGTGGCGGTTTGAGAACATCTCACGCGAATCGTGTTTCGCTAAACTGGGAGCCACGGTGATCCAAAGCATTCTGCCGTTTGAGTCGACCGAGGACGTTTACGAGCGTGTGTTCCGCACACTGAAGCCGAGAACGGCTCCCCCGGAATTTGAGGTGCGCTATCGGCCCTACGCCAACCTCGATTCGCGAATCCTGCTGCAAGAAGGGCATCGTAAGATCCTTGTTAAGGTAAGCGACCAACTTGAGCAGGCCCCGCCGGCCGTGCAGGAATCGCTCGCCCATGTCTTGTTGGCGAAGCTGTACAGGAAGCGGATCGACCCGGAACACGACCGTCGCTACAGGGAGTTCATAAACCGAACGGAAATCCGCCAGCAGGCCCTGAACGTGCGCAGACGCCGCGGCCGCAAGGAGATGGAATCGCCGGCCGGTCGGCACCATGACTTGGACCGGATGTTCGCCGACCTGAATGCGAAGTACTTCGACGGACAACTCAGAAGGCCGGCGATCGGCTGGAGCAAGCGTGGTTCCCGGCGGCTCTTGGGCCACTACGATCCGGCGCATGATTCGATTGTGCTGTCGAGGCTGCTCGATCGCGCGGAAGTCCCGGCATTCGTCGTCGAGTACGTCTTGTTCCACGAAATGCTGCACGTGAAGCACCCGGTGGAATACCGAACGAGCCGCCGTTGTGTGCACACGCCGGCATTCAAACGCGAAGAAAAAGCGTTCGCCCAGTTCGCCCAGGCCAACCTCTATCTGAAGAAGTGGTAGAGCTGCCTAGCGGCCCAGCAGTCCCCGCGATAAGATGGAGGTTTATTCATCTCCTAGGAAAGGTCTGGTCCGACCATTGGCTTCTGAAGACATCACACACGGCGAACTGCAAATCTCCATCCCTTGGAACGAAGTGGAGACCGAGCAGCAGCGCGTCCTCCGTTCATTCCGTAAACAGGCGAGAATTCCAGGGTTTCGGCCCGGCAAGGCGCCCGAGTCGGTTATTCGCACTCGCTTTGCCGAAGAAGTAAGACGCGAGGTTCTGGAAGCGCTCGTCCCCAAATTTTTTTGGAAGGAAGCGCAAGCGCAGGACTTTCGGGTCGTCGGCACGCCGAACATCCAGGACGTTAAGTTCGAAGAGCGCGAGCCGCTGGAGTTTCGTGCGGAGTTCGAGATCGTCCCGGATTTTGAACTTAAGGAGTATCGCCGGCTCAAGGTGCACTACAAGGAACCGGAGATCACCGATGAAGAGATCTCCGCCGAATTGGAACGCCTAAGAGAACGTCAAGCTACGTTCCGCAACGAGGATCCGCGACCGCTCGACGACGGCGACATCGCTGTCGTTTCGCTGAAGAGCGACGAAGTGGAAGGCGCTCCCCAAGTAGACCAAAGCGAAACGACGCTGACGATCGGCTCCGAAGAGACGCTCGCCGATTTCACGAAGGCGCTGAAGGGCAAGAGCCCTGGCGACAAAGTGGATTTTGACGTGACCTATCCGGAAGATTTCGGCAACGAAAAACTGGCCGGCAAGACGATTCCGTTCCATGCCGAGGTGAAAGGGCTCCGCAAGAAAGAGCTGTCTGAGTTGGACGATGACTTCGCGGCGGATGTGGGCGACTTCCGCTCGTTGAACGAGTTGAAGGATCGCATCAAGGAAGAGCTTTACGAACATCAGCGCCGGCACGCCGTCGAACATGCTCACGAGCACATCATTGATGAATTGATCAAGCTGCACGATTTTCCGCTGCCGGAGCGCATGGTGCAGGACCAGATCCGCACGCGCGTCGAGCGAACGGCACGCAGCTTGGCATCGCAAGGCATCAATCTGGAAGAGCTGCAGTTGGATTGGAAGAAGATCGGCGAGGAGCAGCGGCCGCGAGCGGAACGCGATGTGAAGGCCGGTCTTTTGCTGGAGCGAATCGCCGAGGCGGAAGCCTTTGAGGCCGACGAAGAAGAGATAGACGCCCAGATTGAGCGCTACGCTCAGCAGAAGAAGATGTCGATGTCGCGGGCTCGCCAGGAACTGGCCGAGAGCGGCGCCCTCGACAATGTCCGCTCGAACCTGGTGAACCAGAAAACTCTGAACTACCTGTTCGATGAGTCCGAAAAAGTCGAGCACCACGAAGAAGAGCCTGAAGCGGAAGCGAATTCAGAAAAAGAGTAGCAAGGAGAAAGAATGCCCGAGATGCCCAGTTACCACGCCGGGCTCGTCCCGATGGTGGTCGAGCAAACGAGCCGAGGCGAACGCGCCTACGACATCTACTCGCGATTGCTGCGGGACAACATCATCTTTCTGGGTTACCCGATCGACGACACGATCGCGAATCTGGTGACGGCGCAGTTGCTGTTTCTTGAGGCGGAGAATCCTGAGCGCGACATTTGGGTCTACATCAATTCGCCGGGCGGTTCCATTACGGCGGGCATGGCTATTTACGACACGATGCAGTTCGTGCGACCCGACATCACCACCGTTTGCGTTGGTCAAGCTGCGTCGATGGGCGCGGTGCTAATGGCCGCGGGTACGAAGGGTAAGCGTTATGCGCTTCCCAATTCGCGATTCCTGCTGCACCAGCCGTCGATGTCGGGACTTGCCGGTCAGGCGACGGATATCGACATCCACGCCCGTGAGATTTTGCGCATGCGCGAGAATCTCAATCAAATACTGGCGGATGCATGCGGCAAGCCGCTGGAAACCATCGCTCGCGACGTGGAACGGGATTTTATTCTCGACTCGCAGCAGGCGAAAGACTACGGATTGATCGACGAGATCATCCACAAGAAAGGAAAAGAGTAGACGCCTAGCCCCGCCCGAAAGGCGGGGCTTTTTGCTGGTTTGATGGCAGACTCACTATTGCAGGCCGGTCGCCGTCTGCTTGCTTGGTATCGCCGCCATGGGCGAGATCTGCCCTGGCGGCGTACGAAGGACCCTTACCGCATCTGGGTCAGCGAAATCATGCTGCAGCAGACGCGCGTGGAAGCGGTCATCCCGTACTACGAACGCTTTCTCGATCGTTTCCCCGACATTGCCGTTTTGGCGCAAGCTGCGGAAGCGGACGTCCTGGAACGGTGGGCGGGCCTGGGGTATTATCGCCGCGCGCGGCAGTTGCAGGCCGCGGCAAAGCAGATTGTAGAGAAACATGGCGGAGTCTTTCCTTCCGATCATGCGGCGATTCGTGAACTTCCCGGAATCGGCGACTACACTTCCGCTGCGATCGCCGGCATCGCGTTTGGTTTGCCTCACGCCGCGCTCGACGGCAACGTCATGCGGGTGATGGCTCGGTTGGCTAATGACGGCCGCGACATCAGTCAAGCCAAAACGATGAAGGCCTTGCGGGTAGAAGCTCAGCGTTGGATCGAAGCGCTGCCCGCCGCCGACTATGCGGATTTCAATCAGGCAACCATCGAATTGGGCGCGACAGTCTGCACGGCGCGTTCGCCCGCGTGCCTGATCTGCCCGCTCGCGGGTGATTGCTTAGCTCGCCGCGAAGGCACGCAGGCGCGGCTCCCTTACAAAGGCGCGCGGCAACGCGTTGAGAAGCTGGGGATGGTCGTGGCGATCATCGAGAAGCGCGGCAGTTTGCTGATGCGGCAGCGGCCCGCGTTCGAAGAAGTCATGCCGGGGTTTTGGGAATTGCCGCAGTACGCGGGGATTCGACTAGAGGACGAGAGTTTTGGGCATCTCGGAATAGACCTGCGAGAGAAGATTGGCGAGTTCAAACACGCCATCACGTTTCGCTCCTATCACGGCCATGTGTACCTAGGCGCGCTTATGGGCGATCGTCCCCGGGAATATCGTTGGATCAACCGTAGCCGGCTAGACTCGCTGCCGCTCACGACGATCACCAAGAAAGCGCTGCGGCGCCGCGGCTAGATGTAATCCTTGGCGATTTCGCGGCGATCGTGTCCGTCGAGGACGTGCATGAGCCGGATCTTCTTTAGCGCCACAGGTGAAAGCTGACCGATGGGGATGTATACGATCTTGCGGCCTAGTCGAGCGGCAATCGTCTTGAAGATGCTGCGCGGCGGCTTGGCGGCGGCGTAGACGATCATCTTTTCCAGGGAATAGTCGAGCGCTGCAGCCAGCAGCCGCTCGGACTTCGACTCGGTGAAGGCGTAGTCCCAGTCTCCCCATACGTCGTTCATGCGATGCGGCGGCAGGCTGAGCAGCAACCCGCCGTACTCGGCGCGGCCAATGCCTGGGCCGACGAAATTCTGGCGCGGGTTGGTGGCGTAGAAGGCCATGTCGGACTCGTTTTGATGCTCGCCCAACCAGGTGATGCAGTAGGGGTAGCGCTCGTCTCGCTCATCGTCGAAGATCAAGACTACGGCGCCTACCTCGCCGGAAATGCGCTGATTCTCTCGAACGTAGATTTTCTTGCCGTCGTGCCAGTTGCGTATTGTCTCGCGCAGATCGATACCGTCGCGCAACGAAGTGCTGAAGGGCTCGACCCGCGCCCGCTCCTCCGAGAGGATCGACTTGCCCTTCTTCTTGAGGAACGCGCCGAAGTCTTCGATGACGAGGTCCTCGGGCGGGTAAGAACAAATGCCGAGGCTTCGCCACTCGCTCTGCCACTCGCCGGGGAAGCGCTCACCTTTCTTACCCTTTAGTCCTACAGGCTTGGGCCGTCCCTTTTGGCGGTGCGCTCTGCGCCGCAAGCGCATCTGACGACGATCGACCCACATCTGCTCGCCGCTGACTTCCACTGTCTGCAAATCGGTGGCTGCCTTCTGGAATGGATACCAGCCGCCCACTTTCCAGAACTCCCAGGCGAAGTTATCGTCGATCACGGACTGGGCGGCGACAATCATGTCGAACAGCGGCGGCAGCAGCATGCTCTGCGTCAGCGCGAGGTTGCGCGAATAGCGGGCCCACAGGCGGCGTTGCCAATGGCTTAGACGCTCGCCCGTTTTCCGCTCGTGAATTTGTTCAGCGGCCGCGAAGATACTCAGGTTGATTTCTTGCCGGTTGAGATCGCGACGAACCCACTGGTGCAACGTGTCGAGCTTGGGGTCGGACGAGGGCTTTTCCACGACGCTCCAGCCTTGCCGCTTGTTGCGCGTTGTCTGCGGCGGCTGGGCCGCGGGTAGGGGAGTTCCGCGGCGGGCTTCATAGACGGCTTGCACAAAGGGCGCGTCGGTAAGGACTTCGGCGAGTGAATCCGGATGCAAATTCAACGCTCGCACGTTGCGTCGCGCAGACTTGCGCAAAGGCTGAGCTTGGGGGCGTTCCATCGCTTCGAGCAGCGGGTCCAGCAGGTTCAGCGACACGACGACAAGGATCTCGGCTTCGGGATCGCAGCCTTGGAGCTTCCAGGCGGCGCCTTCGGCGTGGATCAGCAGTGTGTCGTCCGTTGTCCTAGCCTGCATTCGATAGGATTCGACGTATTTTTGGATTCCGATGCGTGTTACGGCGTGGCTATCGGGGTAGACGTCCTCTACGTGGGGCTTGTCGCTGAGATCGGGGTCGAGAAATGCAGAGGGAATGCCCGCCTCGCGGGCCGAGCGCAGAGCTTCGATGAAGGGATCGGTCGCCTCGACGGGGACGTACACGGCTTCGTCGGCGGCATCGCTGTCATAAATGATGATCGATAGCTCGGGTAGTCGCTCAACGGAACGCGCGTAGGCGCTCTCCAGCGTGACGGGCAGTTCGACGGCGACCACTTGGGGCGGTTCGCGCAGGATCTCCTGACGTACGAGGTCGGCGAACTCCATCCGTCCGGGAATAACGGGCAGATAGCGGAAACGGCCGCGCCGTAGTGAGCCGAGAGAATGTGGGTCGAATAGGGACAAAATGAAGCGAGGCGACCTTCTTTGAATTGTACGGGAGCGGCAGGGGCGAATTTCCGCCTCGCGCTATACTGCATCGTCTACCCCCTGAAAGCGATGAATTTCCTCCTGCGCGCGACGTTGCTGCTGTCTCTGGCCGCAGGTTCTCTCGCCGCTCATTCAATGAGCATGAGCAACGGCGAGCTGTCGCTTGAGGGCGATGAGGCGGTGCTCGCGATTCGCATTCCGGACTACGAGGTGCAGCCGCTGCCCGACCCCCAGGAGGCCTTGCTTGGGGCCTTTCTACTGAGAGTGGGCGGTCAAGAGTTGAAGCGAACGGACGGCCAGTGCAGGGCGAACGAAGAGGACGGCTCGTACGACTGTACGTCGCGATTCGCTTGGCCTGAGGAAGCCGCCGTCGTTGAGGTGGAGTGTGATCTGCCTGACGTCATTGTTCCGAACCACGTGCATGTGCTGCGCGCGGTCTCGCCTGACGGCGCCGAGCAGCAGGTGTTTGACTACACGTCGCGGCGGCAGACTTTTCGATTCCGGCCGATGGGCGTTGTGGAGCGGATCATTTCGGAAGCGAAAGCCGGCGGCGCGCGCATTCTGCTAGGGCCGGCTCAGATGCTGTTTCTGTTTGCGTTGGCTATTGCGGCGCGCGGGCGCCGTGAATTGGTGCAGATGGCGGCGGCATTTCTAGCCACGCTCGCAGCCACTGCCGTGGCTGTGTCGGTTCTCGACTGGCAGCCGCCTCCCGGCTTCACGGACGCCGCGGGAGCTTTGACTATCGCCTATTTAGCGGTGGAGACGCTGACTCTGCCCGAGGCCGGAGGGCGTTGGCTCGTTGCGGGCGGCATGGGGGCTTTCCACGGACTGTACTTTGGCCTGTTCTTGCAGCAGGCCTCCATGTCGCCGGCGACGGTGCTATTCGGCGCTATAGTCGGGGCCATACTGGCGCTAACCTTACTTTACGGGCTGGCGTCGAGACTCTCGAAAGATTTTGGCGACTCCTTGTTTCGAAAGGTCTGTGCCGGGGCTCTATGCCTGATCGGCATAGGTTGGTTTGTTTTTAGGCTGATCTAATTTTACTAGTGGGTCATGGAATAAAGGATATAGTTGATCCCCATGCGGTAAGCCATTGCCGTATACCTCTCAGGATATTCCGGCATATCGGCATGCTCCCAGGCGTCGCCTAAATCCATGTTGTGGTTAATCATGACCATCAATCGGCCTTCGTCGTCGTAGATGCCCCTCCACTCCGGTTTCACGCCGTCTCTTTCATAGGTGCGCCCAGAGTAGACGAACTGCACCCCGGGAATTTGCTCGCCGGGCTGCACGTCGTAAAGCGTGTGGAAGATTTCGTCGTTCGGCGGAATGTCGACAATAGGCCGTTCCGGGAAAATCTTGCTCATTCCACGCTGGAAGGAGCTCCATTCCTGTGTGCCGTGGAAGTCGTCCAGCATCAGGAAGCCCCCGCGGAGCAGATATTCGCGAATGCGGGAAACCTCCTCGTCGGTTAATTCCCACCATCCTGGTTCCACGCAGTAGAGCCAAGGGTAGTCAAAGAAGTCCTCCCCGGCCGGAAGCAGGTAGTGCTCTTTGCTGTTCGCGTCAATATTGGAGAGCCGGGCGACGCCTTGGAGAAAATGCCTCTCGGCCGCTGGAGAATCAATATGCCAAGGCCTCTCACGGAGATCTTGTCCCCAGTAAGGGTCGGTATAGATCAACCGCGCGAAGTAAAACTCCGCCTTGGATGGATCTTGATTGGCCAGCGAGGACTCCCGGTCGGCCGGGAACTCGGAACTGCGGTATAGCTGCCCTAGCAGGCAGCTAGCGCCCAGTACAACCAGGATAAGGGAGATCGCGACCGTGCGCGCGACCTTACGACGGCCCATAAGGGGAGAATACCACGGCACTGTGCTAGCAGGCGGCGTTCGCCGGCACAGAAAAGGACGTCTACAAAGGCGAGAGCGTTAGCCCTTCTTTTCTTTGCGGCGTTGGGCCCAGTACTTTTTCATGCGAGCGGAGACGGCCTTGCGAGCGGCATCGCTCATCTCGCCGCGCTTCTTCGCTGTCGCCGGCTTGTTCTTCGATCCAGGCGGCCGACCCCGCCGCTTGGGAGCGGTCTCGGCCGCCCCTCCTTGTAGGATGGCGATCGCCTGGTTAAGACGATCACGCTCTGCGATGAGCAGAGTTAGAACATTACCTGTCGCGTCAGTCATACTGGGTGGGATTATATCACGACGTGTCGTGCGTTAAGAACCGTTACGTGGTGACTCGTTTTGGAACGGATGCCTTTGATGACAAATAGAACGCTAATGCACACGCAACTCGAAGTCTCTCGACTTTGTATGGGAACCATGACTTTCGGTTCTCAGGTTG